>DASPYH010000138.1:0-7901 GCA_035636875.1 Mycobacteriales bacterium
CGTTCGGGCCAGGGGTACTCGTCGGAGACGACGAGGATTCTCCTCATGGCCGGTCCCTGCACCGATGATTGACGGGAGCCGCGGGGAGCGCGCGATCCGGCTGCTGGCCTGTACGGGTGCGGCCGGGTGGGGAGGCGCCGAGATCGTGCTCGGGCACCTGTTGGCCGCGCTCGGTCCGCATGTCCGACCCACGGTGCTCGGCGTCGATCCCGAGATCACCGCCCGGATCGCTGCGCAGCGCCCGGGCACCCCGGTGCGACTGGTCCCGCCGGTGCGTGGAAAGCGGGACCTCGCGTCGATGCACGCGCACCGCCGGGCCATCGCCGCGGCGCGGTCCGACATCGTCCAGGTCAACCTCCCGGTCCCGTTCGCGGAGCAGTACACGGTGCTCGCGGCCCTCACCGTCCCCGGAGTGCGGGTGGTGGCGGTCGAGCATCTCCCGATGGCTACCGGCTCGCCACTGGCACGGGTGCTCAAGCGGGCCACCGCTCGGCGCCTCGCCGCGCATCTCGCCGTTGGTTCGGGCGCGGCGCGCGAGGTCGAGCGGCTCTGCGGGTTGCCGCCTGGCAGCGTCCGCCCCGTGCCGAACGGCGTGCCCGATGTCGTGTCCAGTCGTGCGGGTGGCGAGCGCCCACCCGGACCGGACTTCGTCGTCGGTGCAGTCGGCCGACTGCACCGGCACAAGGGCCTCGACGTACTGGTCCGCGCGGTCGCCCAGCTGCCGGACGTGCGGCTGGTCCTGGTCGGCGACGGCCCGGAGCGGGGTGCCCTGGAACGGCTCGCCGATGCGCTGGACATGCGGGCCCGGTTGACCGTCACGGGCTGGACGGACGAACCGAGGACATACCTGCCCTCGTTCGACGTCGTCGCGCTGCCCTCGCGTCTCGAAGGACTCCCACTGGCTCTGCTGGAGGCCATGCTGGCCGGCCGCGCCGTGGTCGCGACCGATGTCGGCAGCGTGTCCGACGCGGTCGTGGACGGGAAGACGGGGCTGATCGTGCCCGTGGATGCCCCGGAGGCCATGGCCGCGGCGCTGCGGAGGCTGCGGAACGACGCCGGGTTGCGGATCCGGCTCGGCGCGGCGGCCCGGGACCTTGTCTCCCGGCGGTTCACGCCGCGGGCGATGGCGGCGGCCTACGAGAAGGTCTACGAGGAGATCCTCCGGCACCGGTGACTGCCCGGGCACTCAGGCCACCGGAACGATCCAGCGGTGGGCTACCGCAACGTCGCCGCTGCCGGCTCGGGGAACCGGGCGGCCCGCGAGAATGCCTGGCTCCACGTCGAACATCGCGGCCGAGGCGATCCGGTCCTCCGTGTGATGTGTGCCGCGCACCAGGACGTCGATGCGGTAACGGCCGGGCAGGAGCGGCAGCTCGTCGACCTCGCAGGCGAACCGCGCCGAAGCGCCCTCGGGTGCGGGCCGCAGCACCGAACTGTCCAGTGCGGAGCTGTTGCCGCTGGCGAACTGGCACACCGGCTGGCCCAGGTTGTTCAGGATGGTCAGCGTGCACGTCGTGCCCGGCTGCAGGCCCGTGAGGGTGACGACGAACCGTGCGGGGCTCCCGCTCGCCAGCGCGGCCCCGTTGTCCCCCGTGACCTCCAGGGCGGACACCCGGATGTCGTGCCATCCGCTGCGGTCGGTCCGCTCCAGCAGGTCGACCGCCGTCGCTTGCTCGAGACTGCGCAGGTAGTGCGCGACCGCCACGTCCACCGGACCGTCGGTCGCCAGCCGGCCGGACTGCAGCAGGATGCCCCGCTGACACAGCGCCTGGATGACCGCCATGTTGTGGCTGACGAACAGCACCGTACGGCCCTCGCGGGCCACGGCGTCCATCCGGCCGAGGCACTTGCGCTGGAACTCGGCGTCCCCCACTGCGAGAACCTCGTCGACGAGCAACACCTCGGTCTGCAGGTGCGCCGCAACGGAGAACGCGAGCCGCACGTACATGCCGCTGGAGTAGCGCTTGACGGGGGTCTCGAGGAAGCGCTCGATGCCGGCGAAGGTCACGATCTGGTCGAACTGCCGGCGGATCTCCGCTTGCCGCATCCCCAGGATCGCCCCGTTCAGGTAGATGTTCTCCCGTCCGGTGAGCTCGGGATGGAAGCCCGTGCCGACCTCGAGCAGCGAGCCGACCCGGCCGGCGATCTCGACCCATCCCGAGGTGGGTTCCGTGATCCGGGACAGGACCTTGAGCAGCGTGCTCTTGCCCGCTCCGTTGCTTCCGATGATCCCGACGATCTCTCCTTCGTCGATCGTCAGTGACAGCTCGACGAGAGCGTGCAGCCGCCGCTGTTCGGCCCGTTCCGACCGCCGGCGTCGGGAGAC
The DNA here is from genome assembly GCA_035636875.1 of Mycobacteriales bacterium. Lineage (GTDB taxonomy): Bacteria > Actinomycetota > Actinomycetes > Mycobacteriales > CADCTP01 > CADCTP01. The sequence goes on from DASPYH010000138.1 coordinate 2,327, forward strand.
GGCGCGGACCGGCGCGGTCGCGAGCTCGGTCAGCCGCTCGCGCAGCGAGTCATAGCCGTAACCGCTGCCCTCGCCCAGGACGTAGTCCTTCGACAGCCTCTCGGTGCGGACCGCGAACGCGCTCACCCGTGCCGTCCGTACTCGTCGGCACCGGAGGGATCAGATGACATCGGCGAACGAACGCTCCATGCGCCGAAAATAAAGGGCGCCCGTGACCAGGAGTACGGCGGCGGACGTCGCCGAGGTGAGCGCAAGCGAGCCGATGCCGACATGGCTGCCGAGCAGCGACCAGCGGAACCCCTCGACGACGCCGACCATCGGGTTGATCGCGTAGAGCATGTGCCACCGCTCCGCCAGCAGGCTGCTCGGGTATGCGACCGGTGTCGCGAACAGCCAGAACTGCAGCAGGAACGGCACCGCATGGCGCACGTCCCGGTAGCGTGCGGCGATGGCGGACAGCCACAGGCCGGCGCCGAGCGCCGCCGCGAACGCCAGCAGCATGAACGGCAGCACCAGCAGGATTCGCGCCCCCGCCCCCACGCCGTACACCGCCATCGCCGCGAACAGCACGACCGAGGCCACGAGCAGGTCGACGAAGCTGGCGAGCACCGTGGCGATCGGCACGCACAGCCGCGGGAAGTAGACCTTGCTGATCAGGTTGGTGTTGCCGACGAGGCTGAGCGCGGTGGTGCTGACGGCGCTGGCGAAGAAGGTCCACGGCACCAGCCCGGCGAGCGCGAACACCGCGTACGGCACGCCGTCGGAGGGGATGTGGGCGAGCCGGCCGAACACGACGGTGAAGACGAGCGCGGTCCCGACCGGTTGGAGCACCGCCCAGCTGAGCCCGAGAACGGTCTGCTTGTACCGGACCTTGATGTCGCGCAGCGCAAGGAACCACAGCAGCTCGCGGTAACCCCACACATCGTCAAGCCGGAGCGCGACCCAGCCCCGGCTGGGTTCGAGGCGGGTGACTGAGCGCGGAAGCGGGGCCGACTCGGGGCCGGCCGCCTGGCCGCGCAGCACCTGCAGGCTCATCGCGCCGGCCGGAATGGCCGCGGTACGACGGAGCGTGGGCGGGGCACGGATGAAGCGTAACGGCCGCCCGGGTCCGGCGAACTCCGTTCGACCCATGGACCCGGCGTCGGCGGCGGACCCTGCGCCGGGCATGCGGGAGGATGGTGTCGGTCGGGCGGCGGGCGACGGGGATTGACGAGGGATCTGGTGGCTGTCGGCGATGCGACGGGCCCTGCCGGCGGGGCGGTACCCGGGCCTGCGGACGGTTGGTGGCCGGTGCTCGCCCCTGACGCGCCGAGCCCGGTCGAGCCGGGTGCGCCACCGACGTTCTCGGTCGTGATCGCCGCGTACCAGGCTGTGTCGACGCTGGCAGAGGCAGTCGAGTCCGCGCTCCACCAGACCTACCCGGCGCTGGAGGTCGTCGTCTGCGACGACGGGTCGACGGACGGCACCGGGGACGTGCTCGCCCGGTTCGGTGACCGGGTCAACGGGTTCCGGCAGCCGAACCGCGGCGAGGCCGCCGCCAAGAACGCGACGGTGCGTGCGGCGCGTGGCGACTACGTCGTCGTCCTCGACGCCGACGACGTGTTCCTGCCCCGCCGGCTGGAGGCGCTCGCGTGGGTCGCGACCCGCCGGCCCGACCTCGACGTGCTGACCACCGACGCCACGGTCGAGGCCGATGGCCGGCCGGTCCGCCGGGCATACCACCCCGGCTGGCAGTTCCCGGTCGCCGACCAGCGCGCGGCGATCCTCGACCGCAACTTCGTGTTCGGCCTCGCGGCCGTGCGCCGGGAGCGCTGGCTGGCGGCCGGCGGCTTCGACGAGGATCTGGCGCGCACCGCCGACTGGGAGTTCTGGCAGCGGCTGGTGCTGTCCGGCTCCCGTGTCGGTCTCGTCGACGCGCCGCTGGCGCGGTACCGGCTGGCCGCCGGCACGCTGAGTGCCGACCGGACAGGGCTCGTCCAGGCTCGGCTGACGGTCCTCCGCCGCGGGGCCAGGCGTTCGGACCTCACGCCGCACGAGCGAGCGGTGGTCGCGGCCGCGATCGAGCGGGAGCGGCGGGACCTCGCCGTGCGACTCGCGCGGGCGGCGCTGGACGGTGGCGGCTGGGAGGCGCGCAGACGATCGGTCGCCCTGGTCTTGGGCCGGGGATTCGGCGCCCGGACCCGCGCCGGCGCGCTCGCCGCCATCGTGTCCCCGCGGATGGTGGCGCGCCGCCGGATGAAGCGGAGCGGTACGACCGAGATCGGCAGCGGCCTGCGGCTGGCTGCCCCCGAGGTGCCGCAGGACGACGAGGCCGGCTGACCGCGACCAGCGCGGGTCAACCAGCGCCACCGGCGCCCGTCGTATCCCGCCGGCGGGCCCACCGCCGCTCCAGTCGTCGCTCCCACCGGGCAGGTGGGGACTGCGCGGTGACCACTTTCCAGGCGAACGACAGCGTCGTATCCCATGTCTTCGGCTCCACCCGCCGCAGGCACCAGCGGTCGGTGCCCGCGCCGTTGCGGCCCTGCGCCGTCGTGAAGGCCGCCGCGTATCCCGCCCGCCGGGTCGCGGCACGCACCCGCTCGTCGTGCCGCCCGTGCGGGTAGGCAATCAGCGGGACGTCGACCCGCAGCATCGCCCGCAGGTCGTCCAGCGACCCGGTGACCTCCGCCTCGATCTCGTCCTGGGCCAGCGTGTCGAGCGGAACGTGCCGGCGGGCGTGGCTGCCGACCTCGCCACCGGCGGCTCGCAATCGCCGGAGCTGGTCCCACCCGGCCAGTGGCTCGTCCGCCAGCCAGCTCGCGCGCCTGCCGACGCTGCTCGTCACGGCGAACAGCTGCGGCCGGTGCTCGGCGTGCGAGGTCAACTCGTCGACGGTCTCGGCGTAACCGTCGTCGGCGGTCACCACGTACCGCCGCCGCGGCAACGCCGCGTCCGGCCGAGTGTGGAATGCGACCATCTCCTCGGGCGACAAGCTGCGCCAGCCGAGCAGGCGGAGCAGCGCGAGTTGTCGCTCGAGCGCTCGGGGGGCCACGTCCAGGCGCTCCTGGCCCGGCTTCGCCGCACCGGCCAGCCGGTGGTAGCAGAGCGCGACGTACGAGCTGGCGGTCAGCCGCCGCCACTCGGCCGCCGACGCGGCCTCACGGACGCCGGACCAGAAGGCCAGGTCGGCGAGCGGGCGCGGCGGAAGCCAGCCGGTCCCCACTCGCGCGACGAGGCCGGCGCGGCGGGTCAGTCGGGCGCGCCAGCCGCCGACCCACCAGCTACCCGCCTGCACCTCGGGAAGGAGTGACGGGTCGCGGCGAAGGACCCGGACCGCGTCGCGTCCCCGCGCGCGGCACAGCTCCCCGAGGTTTCGCGAGTCCACCTGCCGTACCGGCGCGCCCGGCTGGAGAGCGATGCCGGCGCGGCGAAGCCGGACCGCGACCGCCTCGGCCGTCGCCGGGCCCTCGCCGAGGCCCGCGCCCGCCCGCTCCAGCAGATCCGCGGGACCTCGAACCTCGACGACGATGCTCGGGAGGGGGCCGACGAGCGGCCGGAGCCGGCCCATGAGGTGGTCGCCGCGCGAGAGCCAGGCGCCCAGCGGCGTACCCGGCTCCCCGGCGAGGCCGTGCAGGGTGACGGCGCCATCGGCCATTCCCCGGTCCCGGATGGCGAACCGGGGCGAGGCTGCGGCGGGTTCCGACACGTCGACGACTCTAGGCAGGGTGCACCGCCGATCCGGCCCCGGCTGCCAAGGTGACCACGTGTGCAGTCGACACCCACCCACCACGCCGGCATGGTGACGGCCGGGACCCGGCACCGGTTGGCGACGGCCGTGGACCGCCGGCTGCGTGACCTGCCGCCCGGCCGCCGCCTGCGGCTGCGGCTCGCCCTCGCGGCGATCGAGGCGTACGCGGCCGAGCGCCGAAGCGTCGAGCAGCTCCGGCTGCTCGACGCCGGCAGCGAGGAGGGCCTGCTCTGCCTGGAGCTCGCGCGCCGCCACCCCGGCTGGACGCTCGTCGCCGCGGACCTCTCGGCGGCACCCCTGCAGCGAGGACGGCGCTGGGCGGGCGAGGAGGGGTTGGCGGTCTCCTTCGTGCGGCTCGACCTGACCCGGTGGCTGGGCGCGGGGCGCTACGACGCGGTGGTCTCGCTGGAGTGCCTCGTCGAGGTTCCCGACGACGAGGCTGCGCTGCGCGCGATGGTGCGGGCGCTGCGCCCGGGCGGGCTCTTCGTGGCGCACGTGCCGACCGCGAGCTGGACCCCGGTGCTGCCGGGCGCGGAGCGGACCTGGCGCCGAGAGGTGCGCCATGGCTACGACGCGGGCGAGCTCGCCGCCACGCTCACCGGGATGGGGCTCGACGTCCGTGCGATACGGCCGTCGTTCCGACGGACCGTCGCGCTGGCCCAGGATGTCCGGGACCGACTCAAGCGACGCCGGCGCCCCGTTCAGCTGCTGCTGCTGCCACTCATGGCGTCCGCGGTGCGGCTCGAGCGGGCCGGCGTGACCTGGGGACCGGCCCGCGCTCTGTTCGTCGTCGCCGTCAAGCGCTAGCGTCGCGCGACGGGCGAAGGCGCTCGCCGCGCCGCTCGCCGACGCTAGGAGATCGCGCGGTCCGACCGGGCGCGTCCCCCGCGCTCACGGTCACGGCGCAGCCTGCCAGCGGCCAGGCCCGGAGCCAGCGCCGCCGCCGCCGCGAGCGCCCGGCTGCGGACGGAGCCCCCGGGAGCGACGAGCAGGTCGAGGCAAGCCCGGCGCCGGCCGGGGGCGCCGTCGAGCAGCGCCCGCTCGGCGCGCGCCGCTCGAGCGCGCCGCAGATAGGTCGCACGCGCCCGGGAAAGCACCTCGCGTTGTGCCGGCCCAAGCCGCTGCGTTGCCCCCGCCCGGTCCAGGACATCCACCCGGGCCATGAGCGAGCTGGCTCGCTCCGCCGACAGGCTGGCGGGGTGGATCCGGTAGTCGGCGAGCGGTTCCGCGACGCATCCGGCCAGGTGGCCGGCGAACAGCAGGCGCAGCCAGAAGTCCCAGTCCGCGGCTCGTGCCACCTCCCGGTCGAAGCCGCCGGACGCCAGCCAGGCCGTCCGGCGCACCGCGACGTGCGAGAAGAAGAAGTTCCGGCGCAGTATCTCCGTGCTCTGGTCCCGCACCGGGAAGGCGCCGGCGGCGGCGTAGAAGCGGCCCCGCCGCTCGCCGTCGACCAGGAACCAGGCGTCCGTCGTGAGCAGGTCCAGGTCCGGACGGGCGGCGGCCAGGTCGCCGAGCCGCCGCAGCCGACGAGGGTCCCACCTGTCGTCGGCGTCCAGGATGACCACGAAGTCGCCGCCGGCGGCACGGACAGCGGCGTTCTTGGCGGCCGACTCGCCGAGGTTCGGCTGCCGGAGCACCCGGATCCGGTCGCCGAACCCGGCGAGCACCTCGGCCGTGGTGTCGGTCGACCCGTCGTCGCACACGATCACCTCGACCGGAGGCTCGGTCTGCGCCAACGCCGACCGGATCGCTTCGCCCACCGTCGGGGCGGCCTGCCAGGCGGCGATGACGACGGAGAAGGACGGACGTCGCGAGGGGGGCACGGGCGCCGACGGGTCGGGAGCGAGC
>DASPYH010000139.1:0-3634 GCA_035636875.1 Mycobacteriales bacterium
CTCGGTCACGCCGATGCCCGCGAAGGCCTGGACGGCGGCCTTGAGGTCCTGCGGCGACCGCAGGGCCGCATCGGCGATCGTGTCCGCCCAGTCGCCGAGGTTGCCGTAGTAACGGCGCAGGGACGCCCTCGACGCTTCCTCGTCGCTCAGGCCGAAGTAGGCCAGCGCCGCGAAGCGCGGCTCGCCTTCGCGTCCGCTTTCCCGCCAGGCCCGTCGAACCCGCTCGATCATCGTCGCGGCCATCTCCGGCGTCGCGCTGCCGGCGGTCCAGCCCTCGCCGTGGCGGACCGTCCGCCGTACAGCGGCGTCGCTGGTCCCGCCGATCATCAGGGGAACCCGGGCGGCGGGTCGGGGACCTACGGGGAACTCCCCGCCGCCGACCGGCTCCCCGGCCCAGCCGCGCTTCAGCAGGTCGAGCGCCTCGTCCATGAGCCGACCGCGGCGGTGGAACGGTCGACCCATCGCCACGAAGTCGTCCTCTCGAGCACCCACGCCAAGGCCGAGCGTCAGCCTGCCACCGGAGATCGCGTCGAGGCTCGCCGTCGCCTTCACCAGCCACGCCGGCGGGTACAGCGGGGTGAGCAGGATGTCCGGGAACAGGCGGATCCGGGACGTCGCGCCCGCGGCGGCAGCGAGCGCAGTCAGCGAGTCGTACGACGGGTAGACGATCCGGTCGATCGTGCCGAGGCTGCTGAAGCCGCGCTCCTCGGCGCGGCGTGCCCACTCCACGATCGCCGGACCGCTGATCTCCAGCGTGTTGGGCAACCCGATGGCGATGTCCACGACGCCTCCCTCGACCGAACCCGGACCGCACCATATGACTGCCCGTCCCTGCTGCGAGCAAGCCCAGCGACCCGGCATCATCGTGGGTGAGCGCGCTGATCAACCGGACCAGCGGTTCCCATCGATCGCACCGGGGTTCGGGGCCGCCCCCGGAGTTACCACTCAGGCGAGCACGACGGCGCGGCGGACGTCCGGGGCGCCGAGGCGGGCCGCATCGGCGGTCCGGTCGTCCGGCATCCGCTGCGACTCGCGCTCCGCCTCGACCCGAGCGCGATAGTGCTCGACCTCGCGCCGTACGGTCGCCTCGCTCCACCCCAGCACCGGCGCGATCAACCGAGCCACCGGCTCGGCCGACTCCACACCGCGGTGCACGGTCTCGACGGAGATCCGGGTGCGCCGGGTGAGCACGTCCTCCAGGTGCAGCGCTCCCTCCGCCGCCGCGGCGTAGTAGACCTCCACCGCCAGGTAGTCCGGGGCGCCGACAACCTCGGCCCGCAGCGTGGGGTCCTCGAGCATCAGCGTCAGCAACTCGGGCACCAGCGTGCCGTAGCGCCGCAGCAGCCGCTCGATCCGCCGTACGGACAGGCCGGCGCGCCGCGCGACGCCGACCCGGTCGGCCCACAGGGTTTGGTAGCGGCGGGCGCCGAGCAGCGGGATCCGCTCCGTCCGGCTGCGGGGTGCCCACGGCGCGGCGTCCGCGGCCGCGGCGTCGATCAGGTCCCGCGCCATCACCCGGTACGTCGTGTACTTCCCGCCCGCGACCAGCACCAGTCCCGGCACCGGCCGGACCACCGTGTGCTCCCGGGACAGCTTGCTCGTCGCGTCCGACTCGCCGGCCAGCAGCGGCCGCAGCCCGGCGTACACCCCCTCGATGTCCGCGGTGGACAGCGGCCTGGCGAGGACCCGGTTGACGTGCTCGACGAGGAAGTCGATGTCGCGGCTGCTGGCTGCCGGGTGGGCGCGGTCGAGCGACCAGTCGGTGTCGGTGGTGCCGATGATCCAGTGCCGGCCCCACGGGATGATGAACAGCACGCTGGTCTCGGCGCGCAGGATCAGCCCGGTGGTGCCGTCGATCCGGTTCCGGGGCACGACGAGGTGCACGCCCTTCGACGCCCGCACTCGCAGGCCGGCAGCGCCGGGGCCGGTGCCGAGCGCGCGGCCGACGTCGTTGCTCCACACGCCGGTCGCCGCCGCGACGCAGCGCGCCCGGACCTCGATCCCGGTTCCGCCCTCGAGGTCCCAGACGCGCACGCCGGTGACCCGCTCCCCGTCGCGCAGCAACCCCGTCGCCCGGGTGCTGGACGCCAGCGCCGCGCCGTAGTGCGCCGCCGTGCGGGCCAGCGTCATCGTGTGCCTGGCGTCGTCGACCTGACCGTCCCAGTATTCGATCGCGCCGACCAGCGCGTCGGGCCGCAGCGACGGGAACGCGTGCAGCGCGGCCCGGCGGCCGAGGTGCCGGTGCCGCGGCAGCGCACGGCCGGAGCCGACCACGCCGGCGAGCAGGTCGTAGAGCAGCACGCCGGCGCCGTAGTACGCCCGTTGCCAGAGCGGGTGCGTCAGCGGGAGCAGGAACGGCACCGGGCTGACCAGGTGCGGTGCGAGGACGCTGAGCATGAGGCCGCGCTCGGTCAGCGCCTCGTGCACCAGCGCGACGTCCCGCTGCTCCAGGTAGCGCAGGCCGCCGTGGATGAGCTTGCTGGACCGGCTGGACGTCCCGGCCGCCCAGTCCCGCGACTCGACCAGGGCGACCGACAGGCCACGGGTGGCCGCGTCCAGCGCCGCGCCGGCGCCGGTGACACCGCCGCCGACGATCACGACGTCGAAGATCTCGCTGCCGAGCCGCTCCAGGTCCCGGCCGCGCTGCTGCGGATCCAGCCGTACGGCCACCAGCCCTCCCGTTCCCGCGCATCGCTGCCATCCCGACGCTATGCCCTGTCTGTCCGATCGTGGTGCAAACGGATGTGTCCGGGCCATGATCCGCGGCGGCGGCATACCCCGCTGCGGCATGCTGGTGACGGTCCAGGCGGACGAGTGGAGAGGCACACCGGTGACGGCCACGAAGACCGAGGCCCGCCTCGCGGACGGGCGCGCGCTCTACTACTACGACGCCGAGCCCGGCGCCGACCGGGACGCGAAGGACACCCGCGACCTTCCGGAGACGACGACCAACTCCGAGATCCGCTGGGACCCGCTGCTGGACCAGTGGGTCGTGATCGCCTCGCACCGGCAGGGCCGGACCTTCCTGCCGCCGGCCGACCAGTGCCCGCTCGACCCGTCCCGGGACGGCCGGCAGACCGAGATCCCGGCGGAGGACTACGAGGTGGTCGTCTTCGAGAACCGGTTCCCGTCGCTGTCGACCGGCGCAGTGCTCGGCCCCGACCCAGACCGCCATGCCCATCAACGGCGGCCAGACGACGACCCGTTGTTGACCCGGCGGGCTGGGGTCGGACGCTGCGAGGTCGTGTGCTTCACCAGCGACCACTCCGCGTCCTTCTCCTCGCTGTCCCGCCAGCGGGTGGAGACCGTGATCGACGCCTGGGTCGACCGGACGGAGCAGCTCAACGCGCTGCCGGAGGTCGAGCAGGTGTTCGTGTTCGAGAACCGGGGCGAGGAGATCGGGGTCACCCTGTCGCACCCGCACGGGCAGATCTACGCCTATCCGTTCGTCCCGCCGCGGATGCGGCGGCAGAACGAGTCAGCCCGCCGCTACCGGGACCGGACCGGTGAGTGCCTGCACTGCGCGCTGCTGGCGGCCGAGCGGTCCGCCGGGGTCCGCATCGTGCGCGAGACCGACCTGTTCACCGTGGTGGTCCCGCACGCCGCCCGGTGGCCGTACGAGGCGCACGTCTAC
>DASPYH010000140.1:0-2386 GCA_035636875.1 Mycobacteriales bacterium
TACACCGATCCGGTCCGGCGGCTGGCGGAGAACGAGGCCAGCCACGGGCCGCCGCTCGCGCCCTGACCCATCGAGCAGGCCAGCCCCTGCGCGCCGGAGCCGTACCGGTCCTGGCGGACCGCGCCCCGGCAGAACAGCGCCCGCCGGCCTGCGTTCGGCGCGGCGGCGGGGTAGCCGAAGGCCCACACGTAGGCCCCGCGGGGAGCGTTGAACGCGACCGGCACGGCTCCGACGACGTCGGTGAGCCGGCGGCCGCCCAGCGGCGCCACCACGGCGAGACCGACGTCGTCCTGCAGCCGGCCGGTGCGTACCCAGCCCGCCGGAGCGGCCAGCGTGCGGGCGCGCCAGGTCCCGTACGGGCGGCGGCCGGCTTCGTAGCCGGGCACGAACACCCAGTTGGCCGCGTAGGGACCGGGGCCGGCGTTGACGCAGTGTCCGGCGGTGATCACGGTCGAGCGGTTGGCGCTCGGCACGGCGAGGCCGGTGCACGAGTAGTCGCGGCCGCGCAGGGTGAAGAAGACCCGGCCGAGCGCGCGGGCGGGCGCCCCGTCGCCGTTCCAGGTCGCCGCGCGGGCGACCGGTGCCGGCGCCGCGAGCCGAGCGGTGCCGGCTGCGGGACGGGTGACCGGCTCGGCGGTGCGGAGCGCGATCAGGTCGTCGGCCGTGCGGGCGCGCTGCATGCGCTGCTCGGTCCAGTGGCCGGCGCCGGCTGCGGCGCCGGCCGCCGCCGGCTCGTGCCCGCCGAGCGGCGCCGAGGCGGCCGGGCCGGTGCCGCAGGCGAGCAGGACGACGGCCAGCAGTGCTCGACGCATCGCAGTTCGCCCCCCCGGTGACGACGCTCCGCAGTTGATCGAGTACGTACAGTACGTGGACTGGTCGCGACAGGGCAACCTCCGCCGCCGTCCGCGGAAACGAGGTAGGCGAGGATGGACGGCATGTCCGACCGTTCTCGCCCTGCGGGCCCCGCCGGCGCTGCCGAGGTTGCGGGTTCCGCTGGCCCCGCTAGCCCAGCCGGCGCAGCCGGCCCAGCCGACGCGGCGGGTCGCGCCACCCTGCCGTACGGCGCGTGGCCCTCACCCCTCAACGCCGCCGCGGTGGCCCGCGCCGAAGTCCGGCTCGCCTCGCCCCGCGAGGTGGGTGCCGGCGAGGTGTGGTGGGCCGAGGGCCGGCCGGACGAGGGCGGCCGCACCGCGGTCGTCCGCCGGGACGCCACCGGGCAGGTCAGCGACGTGCTCCCGCCGGGGTGGAGCGCGCGCACGCGGGTCCACGAGTACGGCGGGCTGGCCTGGCTGCCGGTCGCGGCCGGCGGCCCGGAGGACGGGACCGCGCTGGTCTTCGCGCACTGGGACGACCAGCGGCTCTACCGGCTCGACCCCGGCTCGAAGACCCCGGTGCCGCTGACCGCCGCACCGCCGCAGCCGGCTGCCTGGCGCTACGCGGACCCGGTGCTGGCGCCGGGCGGCGGCGAGGTGTGGTGGGTGCGCGAAGCGCACGCGGACGGCGCGATCAGCCGCTCGCTGGTCGCCGTGCCGCTGGACGGCAGCGGGGCCCGGGAGCCGGGCGCCGTGCGCGAGCTGGTGGGCGGGAGCCGTTTCCTCGCCTCTGCCCGCCCGTCGCCGGACGGGCGTCGGCTGGCCTGGATCGCCTGGGACCACCCGCGCATGCCGTGGGACGGCACCGAGCTGCGGGTCGGCGAGCTCGGCGACGACGGCACCGTGGACAAGGTGACCACGGTGCTCGGCGGCGAGACCGAGTCGGTGCTCCAGCCGGAGTGGGCCGACGACGCCACGCTCTACGCCGTCACCGACCGGTCCGGCTGGTGGAATCTGCACCGCGTGCCGGCGGACGGCGGCGAGCCGGTGTCGCTCGCACCGCGGGCGGAGGAGTTCGGCCACCCGCTCTGGCAGCTCGGCTACACGACCTACGCGGTGCTCGGGGACGGGCGCCTCGCCGTCCGGCACGGCACCGACACCGAGGCGCTCGGCGTGCTGGACCCGGCCACCGGCGAGCTGACCGATCTGGACCTGCCGTTCAGCTCCTGGCAGCCCAGCCTGTCCGCGGCCGGCCGGACGGTGGTCGCGGTGGCGGCGAGCCCCGGCGAGGCGCAGACGGTGGTGCGCGTCGACGTCGGCACCGGCGCGGCGCAGCGGCTGCGCAGCGCGCTGGCCGACCCGCCGGACCCCGCCTACCTGCCGGTACCCCGTTCGGTGACCGTGCCCGGGCCGGGCGAGCGGGACGTGCACGCGCACGTCTACCCGCCGCGCAACCCTCAGGTAACTGCCCCGGCCGGCGTGCGCCCGCCCTACGTCGTCTTCGTGCACGGTGGCCCGACGTCGCACTCCCCCGCGGTGCTCGACCTGGAGAAGGCGTACTTCACCAGCCGCGG
>DASPYH010000141.1:0-3641 GCA_035636875.1 Mycobacteriales bacterium
AGCGGCGCTCCGGCTGGCAGCCGGCGGCATGCTCATCGAGGGCGGTACGAGTGGCTGCGGTGAGCGACCCGGTGGATCAGGATGACCGGGTGGTCGTCGTCGATCTCGTAGACCACGCGGTACTCGGCGCGGCGGGCTGACCAGAGCCCGGTGAACTCCCCGACGAGCGGCTTGCCGGCTCGTCGGGGGTTGGCCGCCAATGTCTCGAAGACGAACGTCATGACGGCGGCGTCGATCTTCGGCGGCAGGTGGTCCAGGCACCGTCGCCCCTCCGAGGTGACGTCGAGCTCATACACCCGAGCTCAGCGCGGGCGCTCGAGCCGGCTGACTCGACCGGCCGCCGCGTCGTCCCGCGACCGACGCAAAGAGTCGGTCAGCTCGGGGTCGCGCACGATCTCCAGCGTCTCCTCCAGCGACTCCAGGTCGTCCGGGCTCAGCAGCACGAACGAGGGACGGCCATTGCGCGTGACGAGGATGCGGTCGTGCTCACGCTCCACCTTGTCGGCCAGCTCCGACAGGTGGGCCTTGGCTTCGGAGAACGGCAACGTGGTCACAGGTCAAGATTCTGACCTCTCTTCGACAGGATCGCAAGGGTCGATCGGGGTTTCTAGGGGGATCTAGCGCTCAGGCGAGAGGGCGGTAGAGAGGGATAGCGAGTGCCGCCCTCGGTACGTCCGGGCCGTTCCCGCCCACCGGGACGGAAAGCAGATGAGAATCGTCCCGTGGGTGACGAGCGGGTGCACGACCCGATCGGCGACCCGGCCGCGCTGGGCCAGGAGCTGGTCAGGGAGCTGCTCGACGTCACGCTGGAGGAGTTCCGGCTGACCGAGTCGCGGTTCGAGACCGACTGCCGGCTCGGACGCGAGCTGCTCTACCTGCTGTCCAACACCGAGTGGGTGCGGCGGACCACGGAAATCCTGGACATCTCCCGGGTCTCCGCCGTCGAGACCAGGGTCGTCGTCGACGTCGACGCGAGCTACATCGCGCACGAGGCGCTCCGGACCGTCGACGGGCCGATCTGGCTGCCGCTGATGGCCTTGCCACGGGAGATCGGCACCGGCCTGGACGGGGCCGCCACGGGCGCGGGGGATCCGATGGACGCGCCGGTCAGCGTCGACGTCACCGACGGCGGCGGGGTCCGGGTGGCCGAGGTGCCGCAGGCGGAGGTACGCCGGCAGCTCGCCGCCGCGCTGGCCGAGACGCTGGTCACCCGGCTCAACCGGCGCACCGGGGTCCGCTGGGCGGCCGAGTCCGACCCGCGCCCGACCACCCGGGACCACCAGGTGCTGCTCGCCGCGGTGCTGTCCCGGCTGCTGACCCGGGCGCCGGCGCCGCTCGAGCCGACCGGCTCCGAGCGCCCGGTCTACTCGACCGCCGTCACCTCGCGGGGCAACCGGCTCAAGCGGGCGCAGGGCCAGCTGCGGGAGCGGATCGCCGCGGAGGTGGACGCGGCCGGGCAGGAGGCGGCCGGCCGGCAGCCGTCGGCGGAACACGACGGCGACCACTTCCCGGACGCCCGGTCCACGCTCGCCTCGCGGGAGGCCGAGATCGTGCAGGCGGTCCGCGGCAGCACGCTGGTCGTGGTGCCGGTCGACCCGTCCAGCCCGCCGACCTCTTTCACCGTCCGCATGCCGGCCCGCACGCTGGTACGCACGCCGCCGGACAAGTACGCCTCGCGCGCCCGCATCCGGATCGCGCTGCTCGTGCCGACGACGCACGCCGACCGGGTCATCCAGGTGGACATCCCGGACGGGGTGCGCTGCCTGGACGGCGACGGGCCCGACCCGGTGGCCGAGGCGCACATCGAGGTGGTCGCGCCGCAGCAGTTCGAGCAGCTGCGGCTGCTCGTCGAGCGGATCCTCGGCGGCGACCCGGACGGCGACGGCCCGACCATCGCGGCACCCACCCGGCCGCCGCAGGGCTGGGTGCGCAAGCAACTGGCCGAGCTCGCCGTCGTGAAGCTGCATGCGGCGATCCAGTGCCTGCGCGAGCACTACGTGACCGTCGACGGCAGCTCCGAACGGACCGAGCGGCTGATGCGGGCGTTGCGCGAGCTCCGGGAGCCGCTGGACGCGGAGGCGCACGGGCGGTCGGCGGACCTGGTGTCGCCGTGGACCACCGCCCGCGCCCTGCTGCCGGAACGGCTGCGCCGGCGGCTGGAGCGCAGCACGGCGAGCCCTGGGTCGATCCGGTTCCGGGCCACCGCGATCGAGGAGTTCACGCTGCGGTCCGAGCCGACCGAGGCCTACGTCGAGCTGACGGTCGCCGCCGGCGACTCGCCGGTGCTGGGCACGGCGCGCGCGGTGAACGGGATCAACATCGCGGTCCTGGCCGGGATCACGGGCATGCTCGCGCTGGTGTCGCCCGGCCAGGCGACCGGTTCCCGGTCCGACGTGCTGGCCACGCTGCTCACGCTCTTCCCCACCATCCAAGCGAGCCGGCTGCGGCAGCCGGACTCGACCCGGCTGGCCGGCCTGCTGACGATGCGACACTTCACGGTCGGCCTGCTCACCGCGGTGCCCGGCCTGATGCTGGCCGGCGTGCTCGCCTTCGCCCCGGACGGCTGGCAGCTGCTGGCCGCGGCGCTGGTCGCGGTCGTGCTGCAGGTCGGCTGCCACCTGCTGATCAGGGCGCTGGGGGACTCCGCCACCGGAGCCAGCCGCCCGCGGGCCTTCCGCTGGCTGGACCGGCTGCCCCGCCGCCAGCGGCCCGGGATCAGCCTGCGTACCGCGCGGTCCGCGGACCACCGAGGCTTCAACGTGCTGCGGGCCGCGTGGTGCCGCTCGCTCACCGGGGACGTGCTGCTGCTCGGGCGCACCGCCCACCCGTACATCGTGGTCGACCGGGACGAGCCGGGGTCGCTGACCGACCTGCTCACCCGCGCGCAGGGGAAGGTGACCGACCTGGTGCCGGCTCCGCGCTCGGGGGCCCACCCGTTGCCGCGCCGGGATCCCGGTGAGGCGGCGGCTGCCGCGTCGCATACCGACGAGGCCCTTCCGGCGCCGGAGCCGGTGAACCTGCTCGGCATGCTCCGCGGCACCGCGATCGGGCGTTCGGTCACCTTCCTGCTCTTCCGGGACCCGCCGCAGGCCGAGTGGCTGGAGGCCGCCGCGCGCGACGCGGCCGGCCACGCCACCCGGGAGACCAGGGCGGTGTCCCTGGACCGCGGCCGGCTGGCGCCGACCGAGCCGCCGGACTGGGTGCTGGACGTGATGATCGGCGTCCCGGACGACGTGCCAGGCCTGCCCTTCGAGGCGCACCCGTTGGCGCGGGTCGCGGGCGCCGCGAGGGCGGCCAACTTCACCCTGCTCAACGTCCAGCTGCCGGCGCCGCCGCCGCTGCAGGACGCGCAGGAGCGGCAGTGGGTCCGGCTGCGCGTCGGCGTGCCGTACCGGCGGGGCGACTCGCTGCGCAAGCTGGTGCGCTTCCTGGCCACGCTGGACGAGATGTGCGCCGCCGGCGTCCTGGTGCACCTGCGGGAGGTCCCGCAGATGGAGACGCTGGACGCGACCCAGACGGCGCCGGAGGACTCCTTCGACGAGCTGCCCGGAGCCCGCGTCGCCACCATCGGCGGGACCGGGACCGGGCGGCTGGTGACCGACGCCGACCTGCGGGTGCGCTCCGGCCCGGGTGACGCCTGG
>DASPYH010000142.1:0-3318 GCA_035636875.1 Mycobacteriales bacterium
AACGAGCACATCCTCGGCGACCGCTGGCCGCCAGCGCTCGCCGGCCGGATCGGCGACGGCTACTGCTCCAGCAAGCCGGATCGGGACCTGCTGCAACGGTTCCGCGACGCGGGCGGGGCGGGCAAGCCGACCCAGGCCGGCACCAAGGCGTGCTGGCCACAGACGAGGCGGAGGGGGTCAAGACCGCGCACCGGCTGTGGGCGACCGAGGGGCTGCCTGGCGAGCTGTCCCGGATTCTGCCGGCGCCGGAGCACTTCGAGCAGGGGTCGGCGCTGGTGACCGAGGAGATGACGGCCAAGGCGGTGCCGTGCGGGTCCGACGTGGGCAGGCACGTGCAGCACCTGCGCGCGTACGTCGACGCCGGCTACGACGAGGTGTACGTCCAGCAGATCGGCCCCGAGCAGGAGGGCTTCTTCGACTTCTACGCCGAGCACGTACTGCCCGAGCTGCGGTGAACAGCGAGGAGCCGCCGCTCGGCGAGCCGGTCCGCAGCGCGCTGACCCTCCGGCTGGTGCTGGCCGGCTTCGGTCTGGTCTTCTGCGGGGTCGCCGCGGTGATCGCCGCGCGGATCGGCCCGCTCTGGCTCGTGGTGGTGCTGGCCGTCCTCGCCGCCGTCGCGCTGGTCGACATCGTGGTGGTCGCCAACCGGAAGCGCCGCGGCGAGCCCGGCTAGTCATTCCGGGGGCGGCCCCCGGACCCCCCGGGCGGTCGATGGGAGCCGCTGGTCTGGTTGGTCAGCGCGCTCACCCACGACGATGCCGGGTACACCCGGGCAAGCCCGGGTGTCCCCGGCCGGCCTCGGCGATATCGGCCGAGGCTTGCTCGGCGGGTCGCGGCCAGCCGGTAGGGTTCCAGGCCGTGTCAGGAGTGCGTACGCGGTTCGCGCGGATAGGGCTTGCCGTGACGGTGACCGGGGTGGTGATCGCGGGCGGGCTGGTCGTCGCCGACCGGGGGACGCCGGCCGGAGCGGTGACGGTCGCGACCGCCGGCAAGGTGATCACCGTCCGGACCGCGTCGGCGACGGCCACCAGCGGAGTGCTCGAAGCGTGGGAGCGGCAGGCGAACAACTCCTACCGGCGGGTGCGCGGCCCGCTGCCGGCGTGGGTCGGCGCGCAGGGGGTCGGGACCGCCAGCGAGGGCTCGAGCCGCACGCCGGCCGGCGTGTTCACCCTCACCGAGTCCTTCGGCACCGCGGCCAACCCGGGCACCGCGCTGCCGTACCGGGTGGTGGACGGCAACGACTGGTGGGTGTCCGACGTCCGGTCCGCGTACTACAACACCTACCGGCGGTGCGTGCCCGGCACCTGCCCGTTCGACGAGCGCGTGTCCGAGCGGCTGGCGATCCCGGCGTACAAGTACGCGGTGGTGATCGACTACAACCGGCGGCCGGTGGTGCGCGGCGCCGGCAGCGCGTTCTTCCTGCACCTGGCGAACGGGCGGCCCACCGCGGGCTGCGTCGCGGTCGCGGAGTCCGACCTGGTGTGGTTGCTGCGCTGGCTGCGCCCGTCGTCGGCCACGCCGGTGATCAGCATCGGGGTCGGCGGCGCGGCCACCGCGCCGATCGCCGAGGCGAACCGTCTCGCCGCCCTCCGCAACCCGGTCGGCGCGTTCGACACGGCCACCGCGCTCGGTGCCGGCCGGGTCAGGGTCCGCGGCTGGGCGTTCGACCCGGACAACCCCTCGGCGGCGCTGCGGGTGCACGTCTACGCCGACGGCCGCGGGCTCGCGTCGATCTCCACCGGCGTGCCCCGGCCCGACGTGGCACGGCTGCGCGGAGCCGGCCCGAACCAGGGCTACGACTCGCCCGTCCAGCTCTCCCCCGGTCCGCACACGCTGTGCACCTACGCGATCAACATCGGCACCGGTACGGGCAACCCGCGGCTCGGCTGCCGGACCCTCACTGTCACCTGATCCCCGCGCGCGGTAGACCGGCCGACAGTGCGCCCGCCTGGTCGGGTGACCGTCAGCTGACCCGGGCGGCGCGGGACGCGGTCTCCAGCAGGGTGGCCCGGTCGGCGATCTTGACCCGGGCGCAGCCGCGGGCGGCGCCCAGGACCTGCTCGGCCGCGTCGATCGCCTCCCAGCCGGTCCACTCGACCGGCCGCAGGCCGCGGCCGGACAGCAGCGCCGCCAGCGCATCCGGGTCGCGTCGCGGTGCGCGCGGCAGCGCCGGTGCGTCCGCGAGCAGCGCGGCGACCGTCTCCGCGGCGTCGGACTTGTTCGTCCCGATCACCCCGGTCGGGCCCCGCTTGACCCAGCCCGCCACGTAGACCCCGGTCAGCGGGCCGCCCTCGGTCAGGACCCGGCCGCGGTCGTGCGGCACGATGCTGGCCCGCTCGTCGAACGGCAGCCCGGCCAGCGGCACCCCTCGGTAGCCGACCGAGCGCAGCACCATCTCCGCGGGCAGGTCGGCCCTCTCGCCGGTGCCGACCAGCCGGCCACCCTCGTCCAGTCGGGACCGCTCGAACCGGACGCCGGTGACCGCGTCCACGCCGAGCACCTCCACCGGCCGCAGCCAGAAGCGCAGCCGCAGCCGACGCGGCCGGCCCTCCGGCGTGCGGCGGGCCCACTCCCGCAGCACCTCCAGGTTGCGCCGCAGCGTGCCGTCCGCCTGGACCACCGCCTCGGTGGTCTCGTCCAGCTCGAGGTCCGCCGGGTCGACGAGCACGTCCGCATTGGCCAGCTCACCGAGCTCGCGCAGCTCCTTCGTGGTGAACTTGGCCTGCGCCGGGCCGCGCCGGCCGACCATGGTCACCTCCTCCACGGCGCTGTCGCGCAGCGCGTCGAGGACCTGCCCGGGGACGTCCGTCGGACTCAGCTCGGCGGCGGTCTTGGACAGCACCCGGGCCACGTCCACCGCGACGTTGCCGACGCCGATCACGACCACCCGGCGGGCGTGCAGCGCGAAGCGGTCCAGCTCGGCGTCCGGGTGCCCGCTGTACCAGGCGACGAAGTCGGTGGCGGAGAAGCTGCCGGCCAGGTCCTCGCCGGGCACGTCGAGCCTGCGGTCGACCGCGGCACCGGTGGCGAACAGCACCGCGTCGTAATGCCGCCGCAGCTCGTCGAGGCTGAGATCGGTGCCGACGTCGATGTTGCCGAGGAAGCGGACCGACGGTTGCTCGAGCACCTTGCGCAGCGCCGCGTCGACGGACTTCATCTTCACGTGGTCGGGGGCGACGCCGTATCGGACCAGCCCGTACGGGGCGGGCAGCCGGTCGAGCACGTCGACCGTGACGTCGTCGGTGCGGGTCAGCGCGGCGGCCGCGTAGACCCCCGCCGGCCCGGAGCCGACGACCGCGCCGCGCAGGTCCACGACCC
>DASPYH010000143.1:0-2890 GCA_035636875.1 Mycobacteriales bacterium
GACCTCGCCGCCCCACCCCGCGAGCAGCCGCGTCTCGGGCAGTTCCAGGGCGGTGTAGTCGCCGCCCTTGACCCACACGTCCGGGCGGATCCGGTCCAGCACGGCCAGCGGGGTGTCCTCGTCGAACACGGTGACCGCGTCGACGCTGCCCAGGGCGGCCAGCACCCGGACCCGGTCCCTGGCCGGCACCAGCGGCCGGGGCGGCCCCTTCAGCCGGCGCGCCGAGCGGTCCGAGTTCACGCACACCACCAGGCAGTCCCCCAGCCGGCGGGCCGCCTCCAGGGTGGCCACGTGCCCCGCGTGCAGCAGGTCGAAGCAGCCGCCGGTGGCCACGACGGTGCCGCCGGCCGCCCTGGTCCGCCGGACCACCTCGTCCACTCCGGACGCGGCGGCGGTGTCCGGAGTGGACGGAGCCGGCGGCAGCGCAGCCGGGCCCCCGGCCGCGACGTACGCCGAGGCCGCGGCCACCCCGGCCGTGACCGCCTCGCTGGGCAGCGCGCCGTCCGCCAGCCGGGTGGCGACGGCCGCCGCGAACCGGTCCCCCGCGCCGCACGGGTCGCCCCCGCCCACCCGCGGTGCCGGCACCACCAGCGGTACGTCGTCAGCGGTGGCGAGCAGCGCCCCAGCGGCGCCGAGGGTGACCGCGACCCCGCCGGCCCGCCACCGTTGCGCCAGCGTCCGGCCGGCCCTGGCCGCCACCGCGACCGGGGAACCGGACGGCACGGCGCCGCGCTGCGGGCCGCAGCCGGCGAAGCCGAGGGCCTCGGCCAGGTTCGGCGTGACCAGCCGCACGCCCGGCACCGGCGGCCCGCTGCGCGGGTGCGGGTCCCAGACCACCGGCACCGTCCGCGTGGCGTCCGCCAGCCAGCCGCGGACGGCCGCCGTGCCGGCCACTCCCCGCCCGTAGTCGGAGACGAGCACGGCGCCCGCCTGCCGCACCGCGTCCCGCATCGGATCGCTGACCTCGACCGGACCCGGCCGGCCGTCCTCGCGGTCCAGCCGCAGCAGCGACTGCCCGGCGACCCGCACCCGCTCCTTCTGCGGGGTGCGGCCCGCCAGCCGGCCCGCGACGACCGTCACGCCGGCCGCGGACAGCAGGTCGGCGACCCGCTCGCCGGCGGCATCGGCGCCGAGCGCGGTGACGAGCACGACCTGCCTGCCGGCCCGCCCCCCGGTGCCCGCGGCGGTGTCCAGGGCGGCGAGCAGCGCGCTCAGCGCCGCCCCGCCCGGCCGTTCCGCCTCGCTGACCGCGGAGACCACCGGCACCGGGGCGTCGGGGCTGAGCCGCTCCGCCCGGCCGGTGACGTCCCGGTCGAGCAGCGCGTCGCCCACGACGACCAGCGGCCCCTGCCTCATCGGCGGCTCACCGGTGGCCCCGCTGGCGACCAGGGTCCGCCGTCCGCTCGCAGGACGGCGGTCGCACGGCGCTCACCGCGCCGGCTCCAGCGCGTCGTCCCCGGCGTCCGCCGCCTCAGTGGCCTTGCCGAGCACCTGCTCGTACACGGTCGCCGTGTCGCCGCCGATCCGCTCCCAGGAGTAGCGGGACCGGGCGCGGTCGACACCGGCCGTGCCGTACGCCTCCCGCCAGAACGGTTCGGACAGCAGCTTGCGCATCGCCACGGCGAGCGCGTCCGGCCGGCGCGGCGGCACCAGCGTGCCGGTCGCCCCGTCCACGACCGTGTCGACGAAACCCCCGACCGCGGTGGCGACCACCGGGACGCCGCACGCCATCGCCTCCAGCGGCACGATCCCGAACGGCTCGTACCAGGGAGCGCACACGACCAGGTCCGCCGAGCGCAGCAGCGCCGGCATGTCCGGACGCGGCACGGCGCCGACCAGCCGCACCCGGTCGGCGACGCCGAACCGGCCCGCGACGCGGCGCAGCCGGCGCGCCTCCGGGTCGTCGGCCAGTCCCTCCGCCGCCGGACCGCCCGCGATCAGCAGTTCCGCGTCCGGGACCGCGGCCATCGCCCGGATCACCGTGTCGAAGCCCTTGCGCGGCACCAGCCGGCCGATCGACAGCACCCGCAGCCGCGGACCCCGCTGCGCCGCCGGACCCTCCGGGGTGAACTGCTGCACGTCCACCCCGGAGGGCACCACCGTGATCCGGTGCCGGGCCGCGCCGAGCCGGACCAGCGCGCTGGACTCCTCCGACGAGGTGGCGATCACCCGCGCGACGTCGCGGGCCAGCGCCCGCTCCACCCGGATCCGGGCCGCCGGGCTCGTGTCGTGCCGGCCCTGGAAGCGGCGCTTCGTCACGCCCAGCGCATGGAAGGTCTGCACCACCGGCAGCACCGGCACGTCCGGGCCGCGGGTCGCGGCCAGCGAGGCGAGCCCGGACATCCAGAAGTGGGCATGCACCAGGTCCGGCGGGTCGGTTGCGAACCGCGCCGCCAGCTCGGTGCCGAGGTCGCGCACGTACGGCAGCAGCGCGTCCTTCGGCAGCGGCTCGGCCGGACCGGCGTCGAGGTGCTCGACCAGCACGCCGTCGCCGGTCCGCACGCTGGGCGGCAGCTCCGCCGAGTCCCGCCGGGTGTAGACGCTGACCTCGTGGCCGGCCCGGGCGAGCGTGCGGGACAGCGCGTCCACGTGCACGTTCTGGCCGCCGGCGTCGACGCCGCCGACTGCCGCGAGCGGGCTCGCGTGCTCCGACACCATCGCGATCCTCATCGGGTCACCTCCTTGAGCAGTCGGTCCCAGTCGTCGAGAAAGCGGCCCAGCCCGTACCGGGCGAGCGCCGCCGCCCGGGCCACCCGGCCCGCCTCGGCACCCTCGGCCGGATCGGCCACGAACCGCCGGACCGCGGCGGTCAGCACGTCCAGCCGGGTCGAGCAGGCCCCGGCACCCGCCGGCACCGCCTCGACCGCCTCGGTGGTCGCCAGCACGACCA
>DASPYH010000144.1:0-8685 GCA_035636875.1 Mycobacteriales bacterium
GCCCTCGTTGCGCCGGGTGTAGACGTCCCGGGCGTGGTGCAGCGCCATCTGCTCGTCCGCGGCCCGCAGCGACCCGACGTGCACATGGTTGAGCCCGCGCTTGGCACGCACGAACACCTCGTACAGCGGCCACCGCGCTCGCCCCGCCGGCCGGTCAGCGCGGCTGCGGGGCAGGCTCTCGCTCGCGCCGGCAGCCGCCTCGCCCGCGTCCCGAGCCGGCGCGCCCTCAGCACCGCCGTCGCTGGCGCCGGCGGCAGCCCCGCTCGCGGTGCCCGCGCCGGCGGACTCGTCCGGGCCGACCGGCACCCCCGTGATCGGCACCGCGCCGTGCCCGCCCTCGGCCGAGTACTCGCTCATGCGGCCGTCACCTCCGCGCGAGCGCTTTGCTTGGCGGCATGCACGGCCGCCGCCTCGCGCACCCACTCGCCGCCGTCGTGGGCGGCCCGCCGGTTCGCCAGCCGCTGCGCGTTGGAGGGTCCGCGGCCGGCGATCACCTCCTTGAACTCGGCCCAGTCCGGCTGGCCGAAGTCGTACCGCCCACGCTCGGGGTTCCAGCGCAGCTGCGGGTCCGGCAGCGTGACGCCGAGCGCGCCAGCCTGCGGGACCGTCATGTCGACGAATCGCTGCCGCAGCTCGTCGTTGGTGTGCCGCTTGATCCGCCACCGCATCGACTGCTCGGTGTTGGGCGAGTCCGCGTCCGGCGGGCCGAACATCATCAGCGACGGCCACCACCACCGGTCCACCGACTCCTGCACCATCGCCCGCTGCGCCGGGGTCCCGCGCATCATCGTCAGCAGCAGCTCGTACCCCTGCCGCTGGTGGAACGACTCCTCCTTGCAGATCCGCACCATGCCCCGCGCGTACGGCCCGAACGAGCTGCGGCACAGCGGCACCTGGTTGCAGATCGCGGCGCCGTCGACGAGCCAGCCGATCACGCCGACGTCCGCGAAGGTCAGCGTCGGGTAGTTGAAGATCGACGAGTACTTCTGCCGCCCGCCGATCAGCAGGCCGGTGAGCTCGTCCCGGTCGGCACCGAGGGTCTCGGCCGCGGAGTAGAGGTAGAGGCCGTGCCCGGCCTCGTCCTGCACCTTGGCCAGCAGGATCGCCTTGCGCCGCAGGCTGGGCGCCCGGGTCAGCCAGTTGCCCTCCGGCTGCATGCCGATGATCTCGGAGTGCGCGTGCTGCGCGATCTGCCGGACCAGCGTCTTGCGGTACGCCTCCGGCATCCAGTCCCGCGGCTCGATCCGCTGGTCGTCGGCGACGGTGCGGTCGAAGTAGCGCTCCAGTTCCCGCGTGTCCTCGACGACGGTCATCCGCCTCACCCCAGCCGAACGTTCGGTCGGTTATAGTCTCCGCCATGGCCCAGCCGATCGCAAGGCCGGCCGCGCGCCCGCACCGGCGAGGACGGCCAGGCTACGACGTGGAGTCGCTGCTGCGGGTCGCGGTCGAGGTCTTCAACGAGCGCGGCTACGACGGCACCAGCATGGAGGATCTCGCCGCCCGGCTGGGCATCACCAAGTCGTCGATCTACCACCACGTCGCGGGCAAGTCCGAGCTGCTGCGGCTTGCCGTCGACCGCGCCCTGGACGCCCTGTTCGCGGTGCTCGCCGAGCCGGCCGCCACCGCCGGACCGGCGATCGACCGGCTCGAGCACGTCGTGCGCCGCAGCGTCGAGGTGCTCGCAGCCGAGTTGCCGTTCGTCACCTTGCTCCTCCGGGTGCGCGGGAACACCGCAGTCGAGCGGGACGCGCTGACCCGGCGGCGTGAGTTCGACCGGATCGTCAGCGACCTGGTGGCGCGGGCGGAGGCCGCCGGCGACATCCGCCCCGACGTCGACCCGGCCCTGACGAGCCGGCTGCTGTTCGGCCTGGTCAACTCCTTGACGGAGTGGTTCCGGCCGGACGGCGAGCTCGCCGTGGCCGACCTCGCCGACGCGGTGGTCACCACGGCCTTCGACGGCCTGCGGCGGCGCCCGGAGTGACGTCACCGGGCGGTGGGTAGCAGGAGGTCGTGAGCGCATCGGCTGTCAAGGGTGTCGGCAAGGTCGCGGTGATCGCGCACCAGAAGAAGTCGCTCGGCGGCGGGCTGGACGAGCTGCGCCGGCGGATCGCCGACGAGGGCGTGGACGACCTCCTCTGGTACGAGGTACCGAAGAGCCGCAAGGCTCCGAAGAAGGCCCGCGAGGCCCTTCGGGACGGCGCCGACCTTGTCGTCGTGTGGGGCGGCGACGGGATCGTGCAGCGCTGCGTGGACGTGCTGGCGGGCAAGGGCGTGCCGGTCGCGATCGTTCCGGCCGGCACCGCCAACCTGCTGGCGAGCAACCTGGGGATACCGCATGACCTGGTCGAGGCGGTCCGGATCGCGTTCCACGGGGCGCGGCGGAAGCTGGACCTCGGCCGGCTCAACGGCGAGCACTTCGCGGTCATGGCGGGGGTCGGCTTCGACGCCGACATGCTCGCCGACGCCGACCGCGGGGCGAAGACGCGGCTCGGGCGGCTGGCGTACGTCCGGGCCGGGATCCGAAACGTGCGCGGCCCGACGACGCCGACCCGGATCCGGGTTGACGGGACGACGTGGTTCGACGGCGAGGCGAGCTGCGTGCTGCTCGGCAACGTCGGCAAGATCACCGGCGGCATCCCGGCCTTCGACGACGCGCGGCCGGACGACGGCTGGCTCGAGGTGGGCGTGGCCACCGCGAGCGGCGCGTTGCAGTGGGTGCGGACGCTGGGGCGGATGGCGCTCGGCCACTCCGAGGCATCGCCGTTCGTGCGCATCACCCGGGCGCGCAAGCTCGACGTCCGGCTCGCCTCGCCGATGCTCTACGAGCTCGACGGCGGCACCCGCGGCCGGGTGACCAGGGTCAAGGCGAGGGTGGTGCCCGGCGCGATCAGGATCTGCGTCCCACCCGTCAGCGGGGCCGAGCGCACGGCGGGCGGCGAGGCGCTCGCCACCGCCTAAGCTGCGCTGGTGACCGATGTGGCCCAGCAGGACGTCCTCGGCGGGTTCGTGCGGTGGCTCGGTCTGGAGTTCGTTGAAACGTCCGGCGACCGGGTCGTGATCAGCTGGGACGTCCGGCCCGACCACCACCAGCCGTACGGGCTTGTGCACGGAGGCGTGCACTGCTCGGTCATCGAGTCGGCGGCTAGCGTCGGTGGAGCATTGTGGTTCGGGGAGCGGGGCAAGGTCGTCGGCGTCAGCAACCAGACCGACTTCCTGCGTGCGGTGTCCGAGGGGCGGCTGACCGCGACCGCGCTGCCCATCCACCGGGGCCGGCTGCAGCAGCTGTGGGCGGTCGAGATCCGGGACGCCGGCGACCGGCTGGTCGCGCTCGGCCAGGTGCGGCTGCAGAACATCTCGGACGACCGCCTGGAGCGGCGTTCCTGAGGTCGGCGGGCGGCCGGTAAGTCAGCTGGCCGCCCTGTCACGAGCGCTCGACCAGGACGAGCTCAACCGCTGCCGCTGCCGCGGGCGCCGTCGCCTCCCGCACGCTACCCGGGCGGGTCCGGCTCGGCGGGCTCGGCGGGCTCGGCGGGCTCGGCGGGCTCTTGGTCCTCGAGGCGCAGCCCGGCCGAGGCCAGCACGTCCGCCGGCACCTGCTGGATGGCGTTGCGCAGCGCGATCTTCGCGCCGAGCGTGCCGAATGCCACCCCGTGCGCCGCGCGCAGCAGCGGGACCAGCCAGTACAACTGCTGGGACTCCACGCCGGCGGCGACCGCCTCCCGGGCGCGGTGGTCTCGCACCACCATGTCCAGCAGCTCGCGCAGCCGCTCCACGTCGGCTCGCAGCCGCCGGGCCTCCGCCGCGTCGGCCCAGCCGCTGGCCCGCAGCACGTCCAGCACCGCGACAGCAGCCACGTGGCTCGGGCCTTCCGCCGGCGGTGAGGCGGCGGCGACCTCTGCCGGCGCGTCACCGTTGGCCCCGTCCAGCGCGGCCAGCTCGGCCGCGTCGTCGGGCGCCGTCGCCGGCGTGGTCAGCGCCAGGTGCGCCGCCACGGCGGCGACCACGGACTGCGACTCCTCCACGGCATCGACGACGGCGTTGGGCGCTTCGGCTGCCATGTCACCCCCCGAAGAGAGCTCGGTGATCGGGTCCGAAGGTGCCTCCACGTGCACCCCGCAAACGACCCGTCCGCTCGCGCCGTCCACCATAAGGGTTAGGCGGCGGTACGGCGCGGCGATCGTGGAGGTCGCTCCGGTCACGCCTAGTAGTCAGGCGGCACTCCGCCGGGTCGGGACGCTCGGACTCAGCCCCAGACCTGCCGCATCCGCACGGTGAGCACGGCCAGCACCAGGCAGGAGATGCCGGCGGCGGCGGTTCCCCACCTGCTGCGCTCGGCCAGTGCCCAGACCGCCCCGGCCGGCGGCACCAGCAGGGAGGCGAGCGCGTAGCCGGTGAACGTCGGCGCCGAGTCCGGCCGCTCCCCCCGCAGCACCACCACGACCGCGACCACCACCTGCGCCAGCGCGGCGAGCTCGACCGCGGCCAGCCCGCCGAGCAGGACCAGGATCGGGCGTCGGCCGAGCAGCGCGAGCACGATGATCCCGAGGCCGACCACCAGCGACACGGCGATCACGGCGTCGGCGACGCCGTGCCTCACGGCGTCGCTTCCGGGCGGGTCGGCCGGCGGTGCGGCTGCGGCGGCTCGCTGGAGTCCTGCGCGGAGGGCGGGCGGCGGGTCGGCCGCGGGCTCGGCCGCCGGCTCGGGGAGGTGTGCCGCAGCCAGGCCAGGCCGAGCACCGGCAGCACCAGCGGCACGAAGCCGTACCCCTCCCCGTACCCGGACCAGACCGTCGCGTCCGGGAACTCCTCGGGCACCAGCAGGCTGACCGTGCCGACGGTCAGCACCCCGACGAGCTCGACCGAGCAGGCCACCACCGCGAGCCGGCGGGCGCCCGGCCCGGACCGGGCCAGCCCTATCGTCGCGAGCACGTAGACGACGGCGGCGAGGGCGGACAGCAGGTAGGCCACCGGCGCGTCGGCGAACTTGGTGGCGATCTGCACGCCGGCACGGGCGCCGGCGGAGAGCGCGAAGATCCCGTACACCAGAACGAGCAGCCGGCCAGGCCCGCTCGCCGTCGCTCTGGCCTCCGTCACGCCGAAAACCTACTCGCTCGACCTTTGCGCGGTGGGGAACAGCACCGGACGTCTGTCTGGCCGGACACCACACGGTCCGCCGGAGTCGCAGCGGTCGCATCGTCGGCTGGTCGCGGCGAACCACGCTCCCCTTGACAGGTCGCTTCGCGTACGCCACAGTTCAACCTGTGGGTTGATAAACCGAGGGATTGAGAATGGATGAGGACCAGCTGAGCGACACCTTCGCTGCCCTCGCCGACCCGGTCCGGCGGGCGATCCTGACCCGGCTCGCCGCCGGGGACGCGACGCTCAACGAGCTGGCCGAGCCGTTCTCGATCAGCGTTCAGGCGATCTCCAAACACCTCAAAGTGCTCGAACGCGCCGGACTGATCACCCGGAGCCGAGACGCGCAGAGGCGGCCCGCCCGTCTGGAGACGGCACCGCTGGAGGCCACCGTCGAGTGGATCGAGCGCCATCGGCGGCTCAAGGAGGAGCAGCTCGACCGCCTCGGACAGACCCTTCGGGATCTCACAGGAGAGAAGGAGACAGCACCGTGACCGAGATCATCGCCGAGCCGGCCAGGCAGGAGATCGTCATCACCCGCGTCTTCGACGCGCCCCGCGAGCTGGTGTACCGGGCGTACACCGATCCGGACCTCATCCGGCGCTGGTGGGGCCCGCGGAGGTACGAGACCGTCGTGGACACGCTGGAGGTCCGCCCCGGCGGACGCTGGCGGTTCCTCAACCGGGAGGCCGACGGCACCGAGCACGGGTTCCACGGGGTGATCCACGACGCGGTGGCGCCCGAGCGGATCGTGATGACCTTCGAGTACGAGGGTGCGCCGGGGCACGTGGCGCTGGACACGGCGGTCCTCACCGACGCCGGCGATGGCCGGACCAGGGTGACCGCGACCTCCGTCTTCCAGTCGCTCGAGGACCGCGACGCGATGGTCGCGTCCGGCATGGAGGGCGGGGCGCGCGAGACCTACGACCGCCTCGAGGAGCTGCTCAAGACCCTGTGAGCAGCGGCGGCTCACGGCCGTGAGCGGGGCCGCCGGTGAGCAGAACGGCACCCCGACCGGGGGCCGGGCGCACTCAAGTCGCGCCCGGCCCCCGGCTTCGGCCGCGAGGCCGCGCGGTGCGGCCCGCTCGGGGCGTGGGCGCCAGCGGCGTCTCAGCGGGCCGTCCACCCGCCGTCCAGCACGAACGACACGCCGGTCACGAAGTCGGCCGCCGGCCTCACCAACACCTCACACCCGTCCCAACCGGCCGGTGCCGTGCCCGGGTGTCGCGAGAGTCGAAATGGGCAGGGGTTCAGGAACGGCCGAGGACGGAGGAGGCGACGGTGCGCGGCCAGGCGCGAGGGCGACGGACCGGGCTCGGGGGGTGGGCGCTGGCCCGCCGGGTGGCCGCGGCCGGAGCGGTGACGGTGACCGCGCTGGTGGCGAGCGCTCCGGTCGCCTCGCCGCTGCCGGCGCCGGACTCGCAGGCCACCGCGGTCGTCGTCGTCCCGCACGGCCTGGCCTGGCCCGGATGGACCGTCGAGGACCCGACCAAGCAGCGGCGCGAGCTGAGCCTGCTGATGGAGCGGGAACGGCGCGAGCGCGGCTTCCTCCCGTCGCTCGCGGCGTGGCGGGCGCCGGCGCCACGGCCCGCGCGGGCGGTCCCGTTCGCTCCGACCGGACAGGTCGCTGTCGGACCCGAGCAGGTCGCCGTCGCGCTGTCCTTCGCGCTGGCGCAGGTCGGGAAGCCGTACGTCTGGGGCGCCGTGGGACCGGACGCGTACGACTGCTCCGGGCTCATCCAGCGGTCGTACGCGACGGCCGGGGTGTGGCTGCCGCGCACGTCAACCGAGCAGGCACAGGTCGGGGAGCCCGTGCAACTCGCTGACCTGCGGCCCGGAGACCTGGTCTTCTGGGCGTACGACCCGGGGAACCTCACCACGATCCACCATGTCGCCCTGTACGCGGGAGACGGCATGGTGGTGCAGGCGCCGCAGCCGGGCGAGTTCGTCGAGGTGACGCCGATGTGGCTGGACGGCTACGCCGGGGCTGTCCGGGTCGCCACCGGTCCCGGCGGGGTGCCCCTGCCGGCCCTCCCCGCCTCCGGCCTCGGGATGCTCACCGGCGACTCCGGGTCGTCCGGAAACGGGTCCGCCGGCGCGCCGTCGCGGTCCCGGCCAGCGGGGAGCCATCCCCCACCTCGGTCGCGGCCGTCCTCGCCGTCGAGCTCCTCGCCGTCGCGCGGGAGCGGCCCGGCACCGGCGCCGTCGCCGTCGCCGTCGGGCGGCGGATCTGCTCCCCTCCCGAGCGCTCCGGCGCTGACCACGCCTCCTGTCCCGGTCCCGCCGCTGCCCCCGCTTCCGCCGCCTCCCCCGCCGCCGACGCTGCCTTCGCCGACGCTGTCGCCGCTGCCCATCGGCGGTTAGGCGGGGACCACCGGGGAGCGCCCGTCCGGCGCCGCCCTGGGCAGCATCCGCCGTCGATCTCCATCGTCGCTTCCGCGCGATTACCTCAAGAAGGCTCCGAAACCCTCCCGCCCGACGGGGACCCTGGTGCACGATCCAGAGGGCAAGCGGAAGGCAGAGGAGGCGATGATGCGGGCAGACACGGGTGTCCGGCGGGTGCAGGTGGGCTGCTGGGCGGTGGCGCGGCGGGTCGCCGCGGCCGGTGTCGTGACCGCCGCCGCGCTCGTCGCCGCCGCTCCCGCCGCGTCACCGCGGCCCACGCCGCCGTTGCAGAGCACCGCGGTCGTGGTGCCTCAGGGCCTCGCCTGGCCGGGCTGGAGGGTCGAGGATCCGGCCGAGCAGCCGCAGGAGCTGGGCCGGCTGCTGGAACGCGAGCGCAGGGCGCCCGCCTCCGTCCCCCCGTTGCTGGCGTGGCGGGCGGCGCCGCCGCCGCCAGCGGCACGACCCGCTCGGGTGGTCCCGTTCCGGCCGGCCGCTCCGGTCACCGCCGGGCCGGAGGCCGTCGCCGTCGCGCTGGCCTTCGCGCTCGACCAGGTCGGCAAGCCGTACGTCTGGGGAGCCGAGGGGCCGGACGCGTACGACTGCTCCGGCCTGACCCAGCGGTCCTACGCGGAGGCCGGAGTGCTGCTGCCGCGGACCGCGGCCGAGCAGGCGCAGGTCGGCCAGCCGGTCGCCCTCGCCGACCTGCGGCCCGGAGACCTGGTCTTCTGGGCGTACGACCCGGCGAACCCGGCCACCGTCCACCACGTCGCCCTGTACGCCGGCGACGGTCTGGTGGTGCAGGCGCCGCAGCCGGGAGAGTTCGTCGAGGTGACTCCGCTGTGGCTGGACGGCTACGCCGGCGCCGTCCGGGTCGCCACCGGTCCCGCCGGGGTGCCGCTGCCGTCCGTCCAGGTGCCCGGAGGAGGCCTCCCGGGCAGCGACATCTGGTCGCCGACGTTCGGCGGTTCGCCGGACGACACCGCCGGGACCACCTCGGCCGGGCCCTCGACGACGACCGCGCCGACATCGTCGGGCGCGCCTACCACGCCCGATGCCACGCCGCCGAGCACCGCCCGCCCGTCGCCGTCCCCGACCGGCACCCCGTCGCCTGACCCGACGGCGACACCGGCACCGGACCCGACCAGCCCGCCGGTGGCCACCAAG
>DASPYH010000145.1:0-2062 GCA_035636875.1 Mycobacteriales bacterium
GAGCGCCGCAGCCTCGGCCGGGTCGCCGACCCCGTGGTCGGCTCGGCCCGCCGGGCCGCCGGCGTCGTCCCCGCCCCTGCCGGTCAGTCTCGCCACCTGTACCTCCCCGGTACATCAACCTCGTCCGGTTGCGACGCGTCCTCTGTCCGGCCCTACCGATACCCCGGATCTTGCCTGGGCTTTGCCTTCGAGCGCGACCGGTCGGCACCAGCGCGCCGGACCCGGCCAGGGGAGGACGAGCGTGCCGGACCGGGGCCGGCGGCACCGGCCTCGACCGACCCGTGCCGCTGCCTGGGATGATGGACCGGTGATCGACCGCTACACCCTGCCCGAGATGGGCGCCGTCTGGAGCGAGGCGCACAGGTACGAGCTGTGGTGCCAGGTGGAGACCTTGGTGCTGGAGGCGCACGCCGCCGCCGGCACCGTTCCCGCGTCGGCGGTCGAGCCGGTCCGGGCCGCACCACCGCCGACCCCGGCGGCGGTCGCCGCGGTCGAGGAGGTCACCCAGCACGACGTGATCGCCTTCCTCACCGCCTGGGCCGACAACACGTCCCCCCGGGACGCCGCCGCGTACGTCCACTTCGGACTGACCTCGTCCGACCTGCTGGACACGGCGCTCGCGGTGCAGTTGGTGGAGGCTTCCGACATGCTGCTGGCTAAGGCGGACGCGCTCGTCGGCGCGCTGCGCGACCGCGCCCTGGAGCACCGCGACACGCTGCGGGTCGGGCGGACGCACGGCATCCACGCCGAGCCGGATGTGTTCGGCCACCGGCTGGCCGACTTCGCCTTCGGCCTGGCGCGCTCGCGGGACCGGTTGCGGCGGGCGCGGTCGGCGGTCGCGGTGGCAAAGATCTCCGGCGCCGTCGGGACGTACTCCAGCGTCGACCCGTCGGTGGAGGCGAGCGTCGCCGAGGCACTGGGCCTGCGGCCGGCGGCGGTGGCGACTCAGGTCGTGCTGCGCGACGGCATCGCCGAGTGGGTCTCGGCGCTGGCGATCATCGCGACCGTCTGCGAGGCGGTCGCGCTGGAGGTGCGGCACGGCCAGCGGACCGAGGTGCGGGAGACGTGGGAGCCGTTCGGGGCCGGGCAGAAGGGCTCCAGCGCGATGCCGCACAAGAAGAACCCGATCATGTCCGAGCGGATCGCCGGGCTGGCGCGGCTGGTCCGGGCGTACGTCACACCGGTGACCGAGGGAATCCCGCTCTGGCACGAGCGGGACATCTCGCACTCCTCCGTCGAGCGGGTCGCGCTGCCGGACGCCGCGACCGCCACGGACTACCTGCTGCACCTGACCCGACGCCTGGTGGACGGGCTGGTCGTCGACCCCCAGCGGATGCGCGCCAACCTCGACTCGACCGGCGGCCTCGTCTACACCTCGGCGGTGCTGCTCGACCTCGTCCGGTCCGGACTGTCGCGTGAGGACGCGTACGCGCTGACCCAGTCCGCCGCGATGGACACCTGGTCCGGCGGGCCGCCGTTCCGGGAGGCGCTGCGGGCGCATGCGGCCGAGGCCGGGGTGAAGCTGGACGAGGCAGGGCTGGACGAGGCGATGCGGCCGGAACGGTACGTCGAACGGCTCGGACCCGTCTTCGACCGCGTCGCTGAGCTCAGGTGACGGGCCTGGAGCACCTCGCCGCGGGCAAGGTCCGCGACCTGTACGCGGTGGGGGACGACCGGTTGCTGATCGTGGCGAGCGACCGGGTGTCCGCGTACGACGTGGTGCTGCCGACCCCCGTCCCGGACAAGGGGCGGGTGCTCACGGCGCTGTCGGTGTGGTGGTTCGAGCGGCTCGCCGACCTGGTGCCGCACCACTTCCTGTCCGCGGACGACCCGGCGATCCCGGCCGGCTGGCGCGGGCGGGCACTGCTGGTCCGGCGGCTGGACATGCTGCCGGTCGAGTGCGTCGCGCGGGGATACCTGGCCGGGTCGGGGCTGGCCGAGTACCGGAAGACCGGGATGGTGTGCGGGGTGCCGCTGCCGGCCGGGCTCGCCGACGGCTCCCGGCTGCCGTCGCCGATCTTCACCCCGACGACGAAGGCCCCGACCGGCTCCCACGACGAGG
>DASPYH010000146.1:0-11050 GCA_035636875.1 Mycobacteriales bacterium
CCGCCTCGGTGACCAGCTCACCGAGCACCGATCGGCTCCCACCGGTCAGCAGCTGGGTCGCCCGCAGAATCAGCAGCGTGGGGGCCACGTTGCCCAGCTCGAACGGGACGATCGGCCGCAGCGCCCGACCCAGCCCGGCCCGGCGCAGCCCGGCCAGGTCCAGCCGCCGCCGCCCGGCCCGGCCGACTGGGGCGGCGTGCCGGCGGGCCTCCCGGGCGGCGACCACGATCGCCGCCGCGGCGAACAGCCCCGGCACCACGGCCAGCAGCATCGCCGGCCGGATCCCCAGCCAGGCCACCAGGCCGGCGGCCAGCAGCGGCCCGGCCACCGCGCCCAGGTTGTCCCCGGCCCGCTCAACCCCGAACGCCCGCCCGTACGCGGAGCGAGGCACCAGCGAGGCGAGCAGGCTGTCCCGCGCCGGCGACCGCAGCCCCCGAGACAGCCACACGACCGCCCGCAGCGCCCCCGCCTGCCACACCGTTGCCGCCAACCCGATCGCCCCGGTCGCCACCGCCGTGCCCAGGTAGCCGCCGGCCGCCAGCCGCCGCCGGGCGGCCGGATCGTCGGCCAGCGGCCCGCCAACCAGCTTCATCACCCCGGTCAGCGCGTCGCTGACCCCCTCGATCACCCCCAGCGCGCCGGCCGACGCGTGCAGGGTCGAGGTCAGGAACGTCGGCAGCACCGCGGTCGTGATCTCATGCCCGGAGTCGGAGAAGAAGCTGGCTGCGCCCACCCCGGCGACCCCAGCCGTCAGCCACCGGCCGTTCTCCTCGGGCGCGGTCACAGCATCAGTCGGCCTGTCTTCCGGCGACTGCGGCTCGGCGTCAGTCATCGCGTCACCACGCCTGGCACCGGTCCGGGCGCCGCCGCGCGCCGCAGGGCGCATTGCCGGCGTCGCTGGCGGCGGAAACTGGACGCGGCGATGAGGCTTCGCAGCAGCGGGCTGCTCGGCAGCGGCAGCGCATCGACCGCCCGGCCCGGCGCTCGAGCATGATCGACGCAGGTTGCTGCTCGGGGGCGAGGCGTTCTTGTACCCGCTGGATCGCCATGCGGGGGGTGGCCAGCAGCAGATGGTCCGGCCGTCGCGGTCGTGCTCGCCTCACGCCGACGGTCCTCCGCTCACGCCACAACCGCCCTCAGGTCTGGCGGGAATCGCGGTCCCGAGCGTAGGAGAAATCAGCGTTGCGAGTAGCGAAATTGGGTCCGGCTGACCCCTTCGTCATCGTCTGTGGCACTTCTGCGGCCCGATCTACCGCCAGGGGCCGGTCCGTCCGCCCGCGCAAAACGGGTGAAGCCCCGACGGACACAAGGGCGAGGCTTCACCGGGTAGGAGGAATACCCGGACGGGTGAAGATCACCCGCTCTGTCGGCGGATTGTGGGCTGCCGGGTCTACGCGGACGTGGGTCACTCGTGATCCGGTAGGCCGCTGACGAGGTGGTCTGCGTGGGCGAGCGTTTCGGTGACCAGGCGCCGGACGTGACCGTTCTTCACGGTGTAGATCCGGCGGCGACCGTCCGGCCGTGCCTCGACCAGCCCGCCAAGGCGTAGCCGGCTCAGGTGTTGGGAGACGGCGGGTCGCGGCACCGCCGTCAGTTCGGTCAGTTCCGTCACGTCGTGGTCCGCGGCGGTGAGCGCGGCCAGCAGCCGCAGCCGGGTCGGGTCCGCTAATAGGCGCAAGAGGTCGGCCGCGGCCCTGGCCTGCGCACCGGTGGGCAGAGCCAGGTCGGCCACCGACGCGTGCATAGGCGCGTACATGAGTACGTATCCTCGCAGCTATGGCCGAGCACGACGACCCCGGGCACGACCACCCGCACGCTCCCGACCACTCGGACGATCATGATCACGATCACAGGCACGGGCACGGGCACGGGCACGGTCCGATGGCATGGCTGCGCCGATTGGCCGCGCCGCATGGTCACGACGCGTCGGACCGAGTGGACTCGGCACTCGAGGCGAGCCGGGAAGGGATGCGCTGTCTCGGCTGGAGCTTCGCCGCGCTCACGTTCACCGCGGTGCTGCAGGCCGCCGTCGTGGTGGTGTCCGGGTCGGTCGCGCTGCTGGGCGACACGCTGCACAACTTCGCCGACGCGCTGACCGCGGCCCCGCTGGCGATCGCGTTCACGCTTGGCCGGCGCACCGCGACCCGTCGCTACACCTACGGCTTCGGACGCGCGGAAGACCTCGCCGGCCTGGTCGTCGTGCTGCTCATCGCGCTGTCCGCGGTGGCGGCCGGGTGGGAGGCCGTGCGCCGGTTGCTCAACCCGCAGGAGGTGAGCGCGCTGCCGCTGGTGGCGGCTGCGGGGGTGCTCGGCTTCCTCGGCAACGAGTGGGTCGCCCGCTACCGGATTCGAGTCGGACGCCGGATCGGGTCGGCGGCGCTGGTCGCCGACGGGCTGCACGCTCGCACTGACGGCTTCACCAGCCTCGCCGTCGTCCTCGGCGTGGCCGGCGTCGCCCTCGGCGTCCCCCTGGCCGACCCGATCGTCGGTCTGCTGATCACGGCCGCCATCGCGGCCGTGCTGCGCGAGGCGGCCCGCGAGATTTACCGCAGGCTGATGGACGCCGTCGACCCGGATCTGGTGACGACCGCGGAGGCCAGCGTGCGGTCCACGCCGGGCGTGGACGACGTCGGTGAGCTACGGCTGCGATGGATCGGGCACGCCCTGCGCGCCGAGGTCGAGGTCGAGGTCGACCCCACCCTGTCGCTCGTCGAGGCGCACCGGGTCGCCCACGACGCGGAGCACCAGCTGCTCCACGACATACCGCGGCTGTCCGCCGCCCTGGTCCATGCCAACCCCGGCGCGGGCGCCGACACCGACGCGCATGACCTGGTGGCCCACCACCGTTGAGGACCTGCCGCCGGCGACGACCACCTCCGGGCGCTGCCGTCCAGGCCTCCGCCGAGCATCCTGCATCCGGCTGGCTCCCGACAGGCATTCCGGGCGTCTACGCCGCGATGGACGTCCTTCTGCTCCTGGTTGGTCCGCAGGTCTTCGTGGCGGCCGTCCCGTCCGGCCCGCTCGGGGGAAGGGCGGTCAGGAGGCGGCGTCACCGGCATGACCTGACGAACGCCCCCAGCGCGGGCCGCTTGTGGCGGTAGCGTCGGAGCGTGAGCGCGTCGAGCCGCCAGGGTCGCGACCGGCACGTGGTGCTCGCCTCCGCGGACGGGCAAGGGTTCGCGTCGCTGCGGCAGGCCGGGACCCCGCGGGCCGAGCGCTACGCCATCGGCAGGAGGCTGCGGCAGCGGGTGCCGCGGTCCGCGCTCGGTGACTGGAGCGTCCCGGTCGACCGGGCGGATCCGGTGCGGCAGATCGTCGAGGCGCACGAGGGCCGGTTGGACTGGCTCATCCCGGTTCGGGTCGGCCGGATGGCCGCGTCGCCGTACGCGTTCCTGCGCGGCACCGCCTCGGTCATGGCGGCGGACTTCGCGCGGCTGCCCTCGACCGGGATCACTCCGGTGATCTGCGGTGACGCGCACCTCGGCAACTTCGGCTTCTACGCCTCGCCGGAGCGGGACCTGGTCTTCGACCTCAACGACTTCGACGAGGCGCACCCCGGCGCCTGGGAGTGGGACCTGCGCCGGCTGGTGACCAGCGTCTGGGTCGCCGGCCGGCAGAACGGGTCCGCCGACGACGCGTGCGCGGACGCGGTCAGCCGCTGCGTCGCGGCATACCGCGAGCAGTTGACCCATCTCGCCGCCCAGCCGCTGCTCGCCCGCTCATTCGAACGGCTCGACCTCGACCGGCTGCGGTCGGACGAGAGCCGGAGCGCCCTGCGCGGCGAGGTCGAGCGCGCCGCGCGGCAGGCGAGGCGGCGGACCAGCGACCGGGCGCTGCCGCGCTTCACCGAGCGCCGGGACGGTGCCCGCCGCATCGTGGAACAACCGCCACTGATCACCCGCCCGGACCGGGCCGACGCGGACCGGCTCGCCGCCGCCCTGGACGACTACCTGGATACCGTGCCGCCGCACTGGGCCCGCATCCTGGCCGGCTACACGCTGGTGGACCTGGCCCACAAGGTGGTCGGGGTCGGCTCGGTCGGGCTGCGGGCGTACGTGACGCTGCTGGAGGGCAGCAGCCCGGACGACGTGCTCTTCCTCCAGCTGAAGCAGGCCCGCCGGTCGGTCGTCGCGCGCTTCGTGCACGGCGAATCCGCCCGGCACGCGCACCAGGGCCAGCGGGTGGTCGAGTACCAGCAGGCACTGCAGACCGTCAGCGATCCGCTGCTCGGCTGGACCAGCGTCGGCGACCACCAGTACTACGTGCGCCAGTTCCGAGACATGAAGGGCGCCATCACGGTCGACGGGATCGACGCGGCCGCGCTGGCCGACTACGCCGGGGTGTGCGGCTACCTGCTGGCCAAGGGGCATGCCCGCACCAGCGGCGCCTCGATGATCGCCGGCTACCTCGGCTCCGGCGACAACGTCGACCGCGCGATGTGCCGCTTCGCCCGGGCATACGCGGACCAGACCGAGCGCGACCACGTCGCGCTGCTCGCCGCCGTCGCCCGCGGAGTGCTTCCCGCCGACCCTGACCACTGACGTCGCGGCGCCGCTGCGGCGGCAGCTCGGGTGCGCCGGGCTGCCCAGCCGGCACACTGGCGCCGGTCCACGACGGAGGCCCGCCGGCCACGCTGTTGAGCCCGACCGCGGCGACCGCGCTGCCCGGGTCGACCCCGCATTTCTGCAGCCGTCAGCGTCGAGCTGCTCAGGGTGCCGGCCGGGTTGGCTCGTACTCACCATGTCACGCCTACGGGCCGAGGGCGAAGCAGAACGCTGCTAGCGCGACCCGCTCCCGGCCGCCGTGCGGAGGGCGGTGGTGGGGGATGACGCCGCCAGCGAGGAGCAGCGGCGCGTCCTGGAGCCGCACCGCCACGCCGGGTGGATGGACACCGGAGCGTGCGGTCGCGAGCAGCTCCTCAGGCGGGAGAGCGGCCAGCTCGGGATGCAGGCACAGCGGTCCGGCGTCGCCGGCGAGCCAGACAAGCAGCTCCACCTCGCAGCGTGGCTGGTCCTTGTGCAGGTCGATGAAGTCGCCGGTGCCGTAGTAGAGGTAGCAGGACACCGTCGGCACCGGATCCGGGCCGAGCCGCCCGGCGAGCCGCTCGGCCAGCTCGCCGTGCAGATCGGCGCGCCGGGTTCCGGCGGTCGACCACTGGTTGCGGACCGGCCCGAGCAGTCGTTCGCCCTCGGCGAGGGAGAACTCGTCCCGCTCGTTGCGCTCCACCTCGACCCGGGACCCGGCGGCCTCGTCGGTGAGATCGGCCAACTCGCTCGCGGTCAGCAGGCCGGGTGCCGGCTCGAATGCATCGAGCACGGCGAGGAACTACAGCGGCAGGTCGAACTCGCCCGCCTGGACGCCGCGAACGAACGCGTTCCACTCGTACTCGGTGAAGGCGAGCACCGCGCCGCCGCGATCCTTGGTGTCCCGTACCAGGATCCGGCCGGAGCTCACGCCGACCTCCACGCAGCCGGCGTCCGGCGCAGAGAATGACGACTTGCGGAACGGGGCGTCGGCGATGCCGGAGTTCTCCATCTCCACACCTTTCGTAGGGCGGATCCAATGACACAAGCTATCGCTGGACATGTCTGTCCGCATGGGCCGACAGGAGTAAGTGAATGCCGATCCTGACCGCGATGCTTCCGTTTCGGAACCTCTCCGTCGACGTCGAGACGCCGCTCGACTTGGTCGCGGCGCACGCCGGGTTGGCGCGGGCCGGCATCGAGCCGCTGTACGACATCGTCGCGGGCGCCTCCGCAGCGCCTTGCCGGCTGGTGCACCGGGATGCTGGACCCGCCGCGGTGCGTCGTCGCGGCCGCGACCTCGTCGTCGACGCCCCGGTCGCGCTGCTCGGCGCCGGCGAGCCGCTATTCGACCCGCTCACGACCCTGATGGAGCGGGAGCTGAATCTCGCCGGCGGTGCTTCGATGGTGGCGGCCGGCGTGGCATTGCCGGGCGGCGCTGTCGTCCTGTTCGGCCCTTCCGGGTCCGGGAAGACCTCGACAGCACTGGCCCTCTGCTCGCGGTTTGACGGCCGGCTCGTTGGCGGCGACCGCTGCGTGTTCGGGTACGCCGACGGCTGCGTCCAGGCGGTCGCCGGCAGTCGCGCCGTGCTCGCCCGCCCCGACGCGCTGCGCCGGAACGTGCCGGAGTTCGCCGCGGACCTCCCTACCCAGGCCGGCCCGCACTGGCGCAAGCACCGGCTTTCGCGCGGCGTTGCGATCGCCGGCAGGCCGGTGCAGGTGAGGTCGGTCTGCTTCGTCACGGTCGACGACCGCGTTCCGCTCTCGTACGGGCCCGCGGACCCGGCCCGGGCCCGCTACCTGCTGCACGAGAACGCGTCCCGGCTTGTCCGCGCCAGCGCCCCCGCCTTCCTGTCCGCGGACGGCCGGTCGCCGCTCGGCTGGCTACCGTCGCTTGACACCGAGGCCTGCCACCGGAGCCGGGTCCGGCTCGTCGAGGCGTTGGCCGGCGCGGCGCTCGACGTCTGCGGGCCGCAGGCCGACGTCGCCGAGGTCGTCGCCGGCACCGTCCCGGGTGCCTGAGCGGCTCTACACTCAGTCGGTCGATCTCGTTCCCGGGAGGCGGCTATCTTCGCCAACGGCGAGCTCCGCGACCCGGCGCCGATGGCGCTCGACCGGCTGCCCGGCGCCTATGGTCTCTACGACGACGGATGGCGGATGACCGTCACGCTGGCCGAAGCCGGCGGGATCTGGACGAGCGAGCTGACCAGCTTCGACCGGATGCTCGGCCGCGTGGAGTCGACGGTCACCGTCGGCCGGGACGGGCCGCACCACATCCGCATCGCCGTCCGAAACTTCAACGAGCTTGCCGAGTCCGCGTACGACGGGTACGCCTTCACCCGTGGCCGGCGCGGCTTCGCCGGACTCGGCTGGTGGAAGGCGGTCCCGTTCGGGTTCTTCGCCTGGCCGCAGCCGCCGTACCTGCTCGGCCCGTACCGCACGGACGACATCACGCCCCGGCACCTGCTCGGGACCTACGAGCTGCTCTGCGACGGGCTGTACGGGCTGCTCGCGCTGCGCCGGCTCGACGGCGACGACGTCCATGGTGAGCTGCGCGAGCCAGCCGGCGCTGTCCATCCGGTGAGGGCGACGCTGGACGCGGACGTGCGGCACCGGGTGCGGATCGCCGTCGACGGTGACCTGCCGCCGCGCCCGCCGGTGCTCGACGTACTGATGTTCTCGCACAGCTTCACAGGCATGGCAGGGACGCTCACCTGGGGGGGACAGCCGCTCGGCTGCGCGCTGGTCCGGACCGAGTGGCCGGCTGGGTGACCGATCCGGAGGATTTCGATGTCCGGACGGCTGTGGTCCGGATCCTCGACGCGAACGACGTGCCGCAGGGCGCCGGCTTCCTCGTCGGCCTCGACGGCCTGGTGGCGACCTGTGCGCACGTCGTGTCGGGCGCCGGGTCGGGGCCGGGCTCGACAGTCACGGTCGACTTCCCGATGCCGGGCCGAACGCTGCCGGCGCTCGTCCTGGCCGAGTTCTGGCGGGATGCGGCCGCCGATGATGTCGCCCTGCTGCGCCTCGCCGAGCCGGCGCCGGCTGGAGCGCGCCCGCTCTCCCTGAAGCGCGTCCGGGGCAGCACCGGCAACCGCTTCGTCACGTACGGCTTCCCGCCGGAGCTCGGCGACCGCGGCCTGTACGGCTACGGCATCGTCGGTGACCTCACCCGCGACCGCGCGGGCATCGCGTTGCTGCAGCTGACACAGACCACCGAGACCTCGCCGGGGTTCAGCGGCGGCCCTGTCGTCGACCAGCCGAGCCAACGGGTGATCGGTCTGGTCAACTC
Source organism: Mycobacteriales bacterium (assembly GCA_035636875.1). Classification (GTDB taxonomy): domain Bacteria; phylum Actinomycetota; class Actinomycetes; order Mycobacteriales; family CADCTP01; genus CADCTP01. Next base: position 7,816 of record DASPYH010000146.1, read on the forward strand.
CATCACCCCGGCGAACCGGTACGGCCGGCTGTCCGAGACGGCGTTCGCCACCCCGGCCGACGTGCTGCGCGAGATCTGCCCGCTGCTGCGGGTGGCCGAGGTGTGCCCGTACCGGAGCCTGGACGTCTTCGAGGAGGAGCACGCACCCTACTTCTTCGGTCGTGAGTCCACACTGGACAGACTACTGACGGCGCTGCGTCGCCAGGATCGGTTCCTTGCGCTGCTCGGGCCCTCCGGCAGCGGCAAGTCCTCCTTGCTGCGGGCCGGGCTAGCCGCCCGGCTGCGGTCCGGCGCACTGCCCGGCAGCGCCGGCTGGGAGCTGGCCGTGGTACGTCCGGCCGACCTGGCTCACGGGGCCGTCCCGACCGGCCGGGTGCTCATGGTCGACCAGTTCGAGGAGATCTTCACGCTCCCCGCGGGGGACGCGGCGCTCGTCGCGTCCCGGCTGGACGAGCGGCTGGCCGGGCCCGGCACGGTCGTGCTGGCCATGCGCGACGACTTCTACAGCGAACTCGCCGGCACCTACCCGGTCCTCACCGACCGGTGGGTCGTCCCCAACCTCGTCAACGTGCCCGCCACCCTGAGCCGGGAGGAGCTGACGAGTATCGTCGTCAAGCCCGCGCAGAAAGCGGGACTGGAGCTTGAGGCGGGCCTGGTCGAATCCGTCGTGGACGGGGCGATCGCGGCGGCGCCCGCCGCCCAGGCGGACCGCGCCCGCAACACCGTCCTCCCGCTGCTCGAGTTCGGTCTGACCCAACTGTGGCAGCGGCAGTACGACGGGGTCCTTCGCCGAGACGACTACCGCGGGATCGGGCCGGAGCTGGCCGAGTGGGCCGACCGCACCTACTACGGGCTGCCCGAGCAACTCCGGCTCGTGGCCCGACGGCTGTTGCTGCGGCTGACCCACGTCGTGGACGACGGGTCGGACTCCCCGCCCAGCCGGCGGCGCCGGTTCATCGACGATCTGACCGGCAGCGGCTCAGAAAGCGCAATGCGAGAGGTGCTGGGCCGCCTGGTGACCGCCCGGCTGCTCGTCCTGTGGCAGGACGAGCCGACCGGCCGGACGACCGTGGAGCTGGCGCACGAGGCGCTGCTGCGCGAGTGGCAGCTGCTGCGTGACTGGCTACGCGCCGACCGCGAGTTCCTGACCTGGCGGGACGGCCTGGACCGGCGGGTTCGCGCGGTGAGCGCGGCACCCGTCGACGAGGACACCGACTGGCTCGGCGGCCGCGAGCTCGACCAGGCGCTGGAGTGGGCCCGGACACGGTCCGACGAGCTGCTCCCCGCACAGCGCGAGTTCATCGCGCGCAGCGCGGCAGCCCGGGACCGCCGGCTCGCGGAGGAGCGCCGCCTGCGCGAGGAGGTCGAGCGGCAGCAACGTGCGGCCGAGTACAACCAGCAGCTCGCCGACGCCCGGAAGGCCGTGGCGGACCTCCGGCTCGACACCGAAAACGCGCTCGCGCTCCTTCCGGTCGCGCCCGCGGTCGGGCTCGCCGAGATGGTCGCGGTCATCGGGCGCAACCTGGTCCGTCTGGGCGACACGCCGCTGGGCTTCGTCCAGGCCGGCCTCCGGCGGGCGGTTCGGACAGCAGCGGAGCGGTTCGTCCTCACCGGACACAGTGGACAGATCAGCGCGGTCGCGGTAATCGGTGCGGACGTGCTCAGCGCGAGTTGGGACGGCACCGTCCGCCGGTGGAGCCTCGGCGGCGGGACCAGTGGCGAGCCGTGGCACGGGCACTTCGGCGCCGTCCGGTGCCTGGTGGTCAGCCCGGACGGCACCCTGGTCGCCACCGGCGGCAGCGACGGCACCGTGCGACTGTGGACACCCGATGGCACCCCGGTCGGCCAGCCGCTGCCCGGCGACGGGGAGGCGGTGCTCGCGCTCGCCGTCGAGGCCGACGGCCACCTTGCCGCCGGCAGCGCCGGCGGCACCCTCACCACCTGGAGCGTCGCCGGAGTGCCCGCCATCGTGGGATCGTCGGACTTCGGACCGGCGGTCACCGCCCTGTTCGCCACGGCGAGCGGCGAACTCTTCGTCGGCACCGGTGGCGGCCGGCTAGAGGCGCGATCGATCCAGAGCTGCCAGGTGATCGCGCCCTCTGCCACGGCGAGCGGCAATGCGTCGCCGGGCAACGGCGAGGACTGGATCGTGATGGCGCAGGCGCACGCCGGCCCCGTGACCGCGATCGCCGCCGGGGAGCGGCCGCACATCGCCAGCGGCGGCCTGGACGGCCGGCTCATCCGCTCGCGGGACGGCGGTCGGGAGTTCAACTCGGTGCTCGCGACCGAGGCGGAGCCGATCCGGGCGGTCCTCTGCCCGGTCCCCAACTCGGTGATCACCGCGAGCGAGGACGGGACAGTGGCACTGCGGGATCTCGCCGGCCGCGAGATCCATCCGAGGCTTCCGGTCGCCGCCGCGGTCGTCACCTCCCTCGCCAACACCGCCGACGCTGCACAGATAGTCGGCGGCTGTTCCGACGGCACTGTCCGGGTCTGGGATTGGGGGCCGCTGCGGACCGAGATCGCGGCCGCGGACGACGACCTCGCCGCCTGGGACGAGGCCGGCGACCAGGCCGGACGGGCCCTGCTCGGGCACAGCGACGGCGTGGCGGCGGTTGCGTTCAGCCCCGACGGCAGGCTGCTGGCCAGCGGCGGCTTCCGGCGGGACCTGCGAATCTGGGAGGTCGGGAGTGGACGGTCGCGGGTCGTGCCGGAGGCCCATGCCGGGTCGATCACCGGCCTGGCCTGGGCGCCATCCGGCTTCCCGATGCTCGCCAGCGCCGGCCGGGACCAGCTCGTCCGGCTCTGGGGCTCGGACGGCCGGCCCCTGGGGGAGCCGTTCGCCGGGCACACCGCCGATGTGATGGCGCTTGCGTTCTCACCCGGCGGGGACCTGCTCGTGACGGGCGGGCGGGACGCGACCGTCCGGCGCTGGCGTACCAACGGCGAGCAGGTGGGCGAGCCGCTGAGAGGCCACGAGCAGGACGTGGCCGCGGTGGCGGTCAGCCCGGACGGGACGCACATCGCCGGCGCCGGCCGGGACGGCACGATCCGGCTGTGGGACGCGGACGGCACCGCCGGACCGGTGCTGCGCGGCCACCAGGGTGCCGTCCTGGGAATCGCGTTCGGCGCAGATGGCCGGCGGCTGGTCAGCTGCGGGGACGACCGGACGATCCGGATCTGGCCGCTCGACGACATCGCTGCGACACGCTCGTTGCGCGGCCACAGCGCGGAG
>DASPYH010000147.1:0-15228 GCA_035636875.1 Mycobacteriales bacterium
CCCCCAGGCGCCTGGCCGGCGGGCGGCACGGGCGAGCGCGTCGGCGAGCAGCCGCGTCGGCTGCAGCTCGGCGTCCAGGTAGCCGCTGGCCAGCACCAGCGTGCCGGCCTCGGGCGGGGCGAGCAGCTCCAGCAGGTCCTCCGCACCCAGCGGCCGGTCGCGCAGCACGACCGTCTGCCAGCCCAGGTCGGGTGGCTCGGCCGGGTTGACCGCACCGGGCCGCGGGGGCGCGACGAAGGTGCCGCGCCCCGGCTCGCTGACCACGACGCCCTCGGCGGCCAGTCGGGCGACCGCGCGGGAAACCGTGACCGGGCCCACACCGTGCCGCGCGACCAGCTCGCGGGTGGACGGCAGCAGGTCGCCGGGCCGGCTGGCGGCGGCGTGCCGGCGGAGGTCGGCGGCGACTCGTTGGATACTGCTACCGTTGACCATGAGAGACCAGAGTAGCGCTTTCGCGCCCGGCCGGGTGCCGTTCCCCGCTCGGGCCGGGCTGCCGGTGGCGCGGACGGCGCCCCGGCCGAAAGCCGCGGGCGCAGCGTCGCCGTCCGGGGCAGGCTGGTGCCGGTGACCACGGGAGAGATCGCGGTGAGCGCCGTCCAGCTGGTCACCTTCGAGCCGGTGGCGGCGTCCGGCCGCCGCGAGCGGGGGACACGATGAGCGCCGCGCTCGGCCTGCGGGCCTGGGGCGCTCTGGGCATCGTCTACCTGGTCTGGGGCTCGACCTACCTGGCCATCAGGTTCGCGATCGAGACCCTGCCGGTCTTCCTCTCCGCCGGGCTGCGCTTCGGGGCCGCCGGGCTGATCATGCTGGCCGTCGTCGCGCTGCTGCGAGGCCGCTCGGCGCTGCGGGCGACCCCCGCCCAACTGGCGACCGCGGCCGTCTCCGGCGTGCTGCTTCTCGTCGGCGGGAACGGCCTGGTCTCCGTCGCCGAGCAGCGGGTCGACTCCGGCCTGGCGGCGCTGCTGATCGCCTGCGTGCCGCTGTGGATCGTGGTCCTGCGCACCGGCCTCGGCGACCGGCCGGGACTGGCCACCGCGAGCGGTGTGCTGCTGGGCTTCCTCGGGGTCGCGCTGATCTTCCTGCCGGGCGGCTCCGGCGGCGGCACGGACGTCCGGTACGCCGCTGTCGCGGTGCTCGCCTCGCTCCTGTGGGCGGCCGGCTCGCTGCTGCAGACGCGCCGTCCGGTGCCGGCCGACCCGCTCGCGCTGACCACGTACGAGATGCTGGCCGGCGGGGCGGTGCTGCTCGCGCTCGGAGCCGGTCGGGGCGAGCTCAGCGGCTTCTCGTTCGCTGAGGTCTCGGCGAAGTCCTGGCTCGCCCTCGGGTACCTGGTCGTGTTCGGCTCGCTGGTCGCGTTCACCGCGTACGTCTGGCTGCTCGGACACGTGCCGGTCTCAGTCGTCTCGACCTACGCGTACGTGAATCCGGCCGTGGCGGTCGTGCTCGGCGCGCTGCTGGCGGCGGAGCGGCTGACCGTGGCGGCGCTGGCCGGTGGGCTGGTGGTGCTCGCCGCGGTCGCCGTCGTGGTCACGGCGGAGGGACGGCGCCAGCGCCGGGCCGCCGCGGAGCCGCCCGCGGCCGAGGGCGAGGACGCTCCGCTCGCGGCATGAGTCCGGCCGGTCTGTCACACCCCGCTGGCAGCATCCGGGCCGTGGTCAGACCAGAGGCGCTCTCCGCGGCGCAGGCCCGCCGGATCATCCTCGCCGCGCAGGGCTTCGCCGACCCTCGCCCGGCCGGCCGGGTGGACGCGCGGCACGTGCGCCGCGTGCTCGACCGGGTCGCCGTGCTGCAGATCGACTCGGTCAACGTGCTCACCCGCTCGCACTACCTGCCGGTGTTCTCCCGGCTCGGGCCCTACCCGCGCGACCTGCTCGACCGGATGGCGTGGGGACGCCGGCGCGAGCTGTTCGAATACTGGGGTCACGCGGCGTCCCTGCTGCCGCTGCACCTGCAGCCGTTCCTGCGCTGGCGGATGCGGCGGACCGGTGAGGGGCCGCCCGGCGAGTGGTTCGCGCGTGTGCACGCACGCGACGGCTTCCTCGACGAGGTGCGCACCCTGGTCGCCACGCACGGGCCGGTCGGCGCCAGCGCCACCGGCGAGGTCCGGCCCGACCGGGTCGGCAGCATGTGGAACTGGCACGACGGCAAGATCGCGCTGGAGTGGCTGTTCGCGGCCGGCGAGGTCAGCGCCGCGGCCCGGCCACATTTCGAGCGGCTCTACGACCTGACGGAGCGGGTCCTCCCGGCGGAGATCCTCGCCGTGCCGACCCCGCCCGAGGACGAGGCCCAACGTGAGCTGGTCCGGGTCTCGGCGCGGGCGCTCGGGGTCGCGACCGAGCCGGACCTGCGGGACTACTTCCGGCTCCGCCCGGCCGACTCCCGGGCCAGGGTGGCCGAGCTGGTCGAGGCTGGCGAGCTCGTCCCGGTGCGGGTGCGGGGCTGGCCCGACCCGGCCTATCTCTGGCCCGGGGCACGGATGCCGCGGCGGATCACGGCGCGGGCGCTGCTCTCGCCGTTCGACTCGCTGATCTGGAAGCGGGAGCGCACCGAGCGGGTCTTCGGCTTCCGGTTCCGGCTGGAGATCTACGTGCCGGCGGCGAAGCGCGTCCATGGCTACTACGTGCTGCCGTTCCTGCTCGGCGACCGGCTGGTCGCCCGCGTCGACCTCAAGGCCGACCGGGCGGCCGGGATGCTCCGGGTGCGCGGCGCCTTCGCCGAGCACCCGTCACCGCCACCGGACATCGCCGACGAGCTGGCGGTGGAGCTTGGCGAGATGGCCGGGTGGCTCGGCCTGGACACGGTGCTGGTGGAGCCCCGAGGAGACCTCGCCCCACAACTGTCAGCCGCTGTCAACAGGACAGCGGCGCTGCCGGCGGATACGCTGCGTAACTCGGTCGCTGGGTCTGCCCGGTCCGCCTGAGCCCGAATGGGTGATTCTCGGCCCGGAGGTGAACCGGGATCCGAGCTGCTGCGAAAGGTCGTCGCCTAGAGTCACAGGCGATCGCAGATCGTGGTTGTCTCGCCGACGCGCACGGGGGCGCCGGCGGGACAACCACAATCAGCGGGTGGCCGGCGAGGGCCGAGGCCTGCTGCGGCGCCGGCCCTGCCGGTGGAACCGGTGGAGCTAGCTGCCGAGCCGGGCGCCGGTCTCGGGGTGGAAGGCGTGCGCGGCGCCGGCGGGCACGGTCAGCCTGATGGTCTCGCCCATCTGCGGCACGAGCCTGCCGTCGACCTTGACGACGAACTGCTCGTCGCCGGAGGCCAGCGGCGCGGTGCCGTAGACGAACGCGTCCGCGCCGAGCTCCTCGGCGAGGTTGACCCGCAGCGGCAAGCTGGGCTGCCCGTCGGTGGCGACCTGGAACGACTCTGGCCGCACGCCCAGCGTCACCTCGGACAGGTTGTGCTGCGCCGCCTCAGCAACGATGTCGCGCGGCAGCGGTACCACCAGGTCGCCGAGCTTCGCCCCACCCTCGACCAGCGGCACCGTCTTGAGGTTCATCGCGGGCGAGCCCATGAAGCCGGCGACGAACGCGTTGCCGGGGTTGTCGTAGAGGGCGCGCGGGGTGTTGACCTGCTGAAGCAGGCCGTCCTTGAGCACCGCCACCCGGTGCCCCATCGTCATCGCCTCGACCTGGTCGTGCGTGACGTACAGCGTCGTGGTGCCGAGTCGGGCCTGCAGCGCGGCGATGTTCGCGCGCGTCTCCACCCGCAGCTTCGCGTCCAGGTTGGACAACGGCTCGTCCATCAGGAAGACCGCCGGGTTCCGGACGATGGCCCGTCCCATCGCCACCCGCTGCCGCTGCCCACCGGACAGCGCCTTCGGCTTGCGGTTCAGGTACGGCTCCAGGTCCAGCAGCCGCGCCGCCTCACGGACCTGCTCGTCCCGCTGCGCCTTCGGCAGGCCCTTGAGCTTCAGCGCGAAGCCCATGTTGTCGGCGACGGTCATGTGCGGGTAGAGCGCGTAGTTCTGGAACACCATCGCGATGTCCCGGTCCTTCGGGGGCTTGTTCGACACGTCCTTGCCGGAGATCCGGATCTCCCCCTGGTTCACCTCCTCCAACCCCGCCAGCATCCGCAGCGCCGTCGACTTCCCGCACCCCGACGGGCCGACGAGCACCAGGAACTCGCCGTCGGCGATGTCCAGGTCCAGCTTGTTCACCGCCGTCACCGGCGGATTCCCCGGATAGATCCGGGAGGCACCCACATACTCGACTTCGGCCATCGTGGCTTCCCTTCTCACCGGCGCACCGCGACCTCGTGGCCACACTGTGCGCACCCTTTACCGGTTCGTCAACCAGGCATAGCCCCATGGCGGCAGATGCAGCCGTCCGTCGCCGAAGTCCAGGCGCCCGCGGCTGGAGTGGACGTGCTCCGGCTCGGGCAGTCCGGCCGCGGGTAGCAGGCCGGCGTCGACCGACTGCCACTGGTCGCTGAAGTTCGCCAGCGCCAGCAGCGGGGCGCTCCGCTGGTGCCGCCGCCGGTAGGCGAGGACATGCGGGTCGTCCGGGAACAGCATGTCGGTCTCGCCGCCCGCGCGCAGCGCCAGCTGCGAGCGCCGCGCCTCGGCGAGCCGCCGGATACGGGAGAAGACGCGACCCTCGACCGTGCCCGGGTCGCTCCGGCGCCCGGCGGCCTTCCACTGCATCGCCGGGCGGTGCATCCACCGGTTGTCGGCGGCGTGCGCGGGGTCATCAGCCCAGCGCGCGTCGTTGGGCAGCGCCAGCTCGTCGCCCATCCACACCAGTGGGATTCCGCCGAAGGAGAAGACGACCGAGTAGAGCAGTTCCAACCGACGCACCGCCGCGTCCAACTCCTCGGCGCTCCCGCCCGCTGCCGCCGCTTCGATTCCGCACAGCGCCGCGGCGGTGCCCGAGATCCGGGCGTCGCCGGTGAGCGGGTTCTCCTGGAACAGCGCGCCGCGGGCGAACGAGCCGGGGTGCCGGCCGGAGAAGAAGTCGTTGAGGAAGCGCCGGTGGGCATACGCGTTCCAGCCCACCGCGGCCGCGTCCACGTCGGACACGGCCCAGCCGATGTCGTCGTGGCAGCGCAAGTAGGTCACCCAGCCGGTCGACGGCGGCGCCGGCCGAAGCCGGGCCAGCGAGCGCGTGGCCAGCCTGGCGTCCCGGCTCGCCAGGGACGACCAGAGCATGACCATGAGCTGGTTGTTGTACGCCAGGTCGCACTCCGGCCGGTAGCGGTCGTGGGCGCCCAGGTACTGCACCAGCATCTCCGGGGCGACGATCGCCTCGGCCTTGAAGACGAGCCCGGGCGCGGCGACCCGGGTCAGCGCGCGGAACGCCTGCACCAGCAGGTGCACCTCCGGCTGGTTCTGGCAGTTGGTGCCGAGCCGCTTCCACAGGAACGGCACCGCGTCCAGCCGGAGAACGTCGACGCCGCGGTTGGCGAGGTCGAGCATGGTGCGCAGCATCGCCCGGAACACGTCCGGATTGTTGTAGTTCAGGTCCCACTGGTAGGCGTTGAATGTGGTCCAGACCCAGCCGCCCAGCTGCGGGACGTGGGTGAAGTTGCCCGGGGCGATGTCGGGAAAGACCTCCGGCAGGGTCCGCTCGTACGCGTCCGGCGTCGTCCGGTCCGGGAAGACCAGGTAGAAGTCCCGGTACGCCGGGTCTCCGCCGGCCGCCCGCCGGGCCCAGGGATGCTCCTTCGCGGTGTGGTTGAGCACCAGGTCGACGCACAGCGCGATGCCGCGCCCGTGCAGGTCGTCGGCCAGCGCCTCCAGGTCGGTCATGGTGCCGAGCCTCGGGTCGACCGCCTCGTAGTCCGCGACCGCGTAGCCGCCGTCGTTCTCGCCCTGCCGGGGCGCCAGCAGCGGCATCAGGTGCAGGTAGGTCACGCCCAGCTCGTCCAGGTAGTCCAGCCGTTCGCGTACGCCGGCGAGGGTCCCGGCGAATCGGTCGGCGTAGCAGGCGTAACCGACCATGCGGGAGCGCTGGAACCATCCCGGGTCGACCTCGCGCCGGCGATCGAGCACCCGCAGCGACCACGGGCGGGCCGCGGCTGCGTCGAGCACCACCCCGACCAGGCCTCGAACCAGCCCGCCGAGGTCGGTGCGGTGGCCGTAGAGCAGGTCCAGCGGTTCCACCACGTCGAGGTGCGCGTGCTCGAACCGGGCCAGGAATGCCTCGCCCTCCAGCGCACCGAGCCGGTCCCGCGCCGCCGGGCCGATCTCGGCCAGCAGGTCCCCGAGGAGCGACGCGGCGCGCCGCCGGCGCTCGGGCACCGACCGGATGTCGACCACGGCCGGACGCTACGCGAAAACGCTGCCGGCCGACCACGGTCCGGCCGGCGGTGCGGTGCTCCCGCGGACCACCAGCCGGGTCGGCAGCAGCACGTCCGCCGGCGCCGGGCTCCCCCCGGTCAGCATCTCCAGCAGCAGCCGCGCCGCGAGCTGGCCCTGCCGGTGCACCGGCTGCGCGATCGTCGTCAGGTCGCCGGCCCCCGCCATCTCGTGGTCGTCGAAGCCGATCAGCGACACCCGACCGGGCACGTCGAGGCCGGACCGCCGCAGCGCCTGCAGCGCGCCCAGCGCCATCTCGTCGGACTCGGCGAAGATCGCAGTCGGCAGCCGGCGCCGGGTCAGCAACCGCTCCATCGCCCGCATCCCGCCGGTCACCCCCCACGGCTCGGCGACGACCCGGTCCGGGCCCTCGTCGATGCCGGCCTCGGCCAGCGCCTGCTCGAAGCCGGCGCGGCGCGCCGACGTGGTGAGCCGGCCGATGACGTCCTCCGGGTCGCCGGAGATCATCACGATGTCGCGGTGGCCGAGCAGGACCAGGTGCCGGACCGCCATCGCCGCGCCGGCCTGGTCGTCGACGCCGACCCGGGGGAAGCCGGCGCCCCGCGCACCGACCACCGCGAGGGGGACGCCGAGCGCCCGCAGTGCCGCCCGCTCGGGCTCGCTGAGTGCGGATGCGACGGCGAGCACCCCGTCGACGCGCCGGCGCAATGGCATCGCCTCGAAGAACCGCGCCCGGGCGGCCGGGTCACCGACGTTGTAGAGCAGCAGGTCGTAGCCGGCCTCACGCAACGGCCCCTCCGCCCCGATGAGCACCTCGGAGAAGAACCACCGGGTGGCGAACGGGACGATGACGCCGACCGCCTGAGTGCGCCCCGACGCGAGCCCGGCCGCGGCGGGTGAGGGCACGTACTCGAGCTCGGCCGCGGCGCGCAGCACCCGGTCCCGGGTCTGTTGCGACACCTTCGTCGAGCCGCGCAGCGAGCGCGACACGGTGGAAGCGGACACTCCGGCCCGGCGCGCGACATCGAGGATCCCCGCAGGACCTTTCGCCAGCGCAGGCCTGCTCACCGGTCCTCCCGTCCCCGCGGGCCTCCAAGGTCACAGCGTGAAAACGGTGCCATCCATAGTGTGGCCTTGCGCACACCTGTGTGGAAGGGTAAGCCACACGCTCGTAACCGGTAGCTGTCGTGCGGTGGGGTCCAGTCATCGGGAGGGCACCATGCGGGTTCGCATGATCGGGCTCATCGCCTCCGGGACGGGGACCGCTGCCGGGTCAGCCGCCGCCGGGTGGACGAGCTGCACGGATGTCTCCGCAGCGGCCGCGCCGGCGAGCAGGTGCGGAATCGGCAGGCGCGCGGGCGCGTCGACATCGGCCGCCTGCGGTCCAGACGACGGCCGGACGTGCACGAACGGCGGTCCGACCTGAAGGGGCGTCCACATCGCGGCGCAGAGCGCCGGCGGACGCCCCGTCACACCGACGAACGAACAGGAGCCGGAATGGGCAGGCGCAGGTCCATCCAGATGGTCGCGCTCGTCGCGGCCGTGGCGCTGGCATCCTCAGCGTGTCTGAGCAGCGGCGGCGGGGGCGGTGGCGGCGGTGGTGGCTCGAAGAACAGCAAGACCGTCGAGATCGTCTTCGGCTTCGGCGGCTCGCAGTCCAAGGGCTTCCAGGCCGCGCTGCAGTCGTTCCAGCAGACGTCCGGGATCACGATCAAGTTCACCGAGGCGTCGCAGTCGTTCGACACCCTGATCCGGACCCGGGTGCAGGCCAACAACCTGCCCGACATCGCGCTGTTCCCGCAGCCGGGCATCCTGCACGACTTCATCAAGCAGAACAAGATGACCGACCTGTCGACCCAGCTCGACGTCAACAAGCTCCAGTCCGACGAGATCCCTGGCGTGCTGGAAGCCGGCAAGGACGGCGACAAGTACTACGGCGTGCCCGTCTCGACGAACATCAAGAGCCTGGTCTTCTACCCGAAGAAGGCGTTCCAGGCGGCGGGCTACACGATCCCGAAGACCCAGCAGGAGCTGACCGACCTCACCAACAAGATCAAGTCTGACGGCAAGATCCCGTGGTGCTTCGGCATCGAGTCGGCCGCCGCGACCGGCTGGCCGGCCACCGACTGGCTGGAGGATTACGTCCTCCGGGTCGGCGGCCCGGACACCTACGACAAGTGGGTCAAGCACGAGATCCCGTTCAACGACGCGAAGATCAAGGAGGCGGCGCAGGCGTTCGAGAACATGGCCCTCGCGCCCGGCAACGTGCTGGGCGGTCGCAAGGGGGTCGCCAGCACCGCGTTCGCCACCGCGGCGAACCCGATGTTCAACAACCCGCCGAAGTGCTGGCTGCACCGGCAGGGCAACTTCATCACCCAGAAGGGCTTCTTCCCGGACAAGGTCGTCGCCGACATCGACAACCAGGTCGGAGTCTTCTACTTCCCGGGCGAGTCCGCGGACAGCCGGCCCGTTCTGGGCGGCGGCGACCTGGCCGCGGTCTTCACCGGCAGGACCGACGCCACCAAGCAGGTCATGCAGTTCATGACCGGACCCGACTTCCCGGGCTGGAGCGAGGACGCCGGCTTCCTGTCGCCGCGCAAGGACTACCCGGTGACCAAGTACAAGTCCGAGCTGACCAAGCAGATCGTCCAGATCGGCAAGAACGCGACCGTCTTCCGGTTCGACGGCTCCGACCAGATGCCGGGCGCAGTCGGCTCCGGCAGCTTCTGGAAGGGCATGACGGCGTGGATCAGTGGCCAGAAGGACCTCGACACCACCTTGAAGGACATCGACCAGAGCTGGCCGAGCTGACGCCCTGAGGGAGGGTGCGCGGCCAGGCGCCGCCGGCCGCGCACCCTCTCGGGGCGGTCCCGGTTTCCCCGGAAACCAGAAAGGAGCGGGTCAGTGATCAAGGTGATCAACACGCTGTTGGCGATAGTCGTCGGCGTCGGCGTCGCCCTGGTGCTCTACTGGCTGCTGAACCTGATCGCGGAGCGGTTGCCGGGGCCGTGGGAGGACCGCCTCAAGCCGTACTTCTACCTGCTCCCGGCGGTCGCGGTGATCAGCCTGTTCCTCATCTACCCGGCGCTCCGGACGATCCAGTACAGCTTCGCCGACGCCACGAGCAGCAAGTACGTGGGGTTCAAGAACTACACGGCGCTGCTCAAGCAACACGACTTCCAGATCACCCTCGTCAACACGCTGCTGTGGATCGCGATCGCGCCGGCGTTCGTCGTCGCCCTCGGGCTCGGGGTCGCGGTGCTCGCCGACCGGCTCGGGCCACGCGCCGAGAAGACGTCTAAGTCGATCATCTTCCTGCCGATGGCGATCAGCGGGGTCGCGGCGGCGGCGATCTGGCGGTTCATCTACGAGATACGGCCCGAGGGCACGACCCAGATCGGCTTGCAGAACGCCATCTGGACCGCCCTCGGCGGCAGGCCGGTGGCTTGGCTGCAGGTCGACACCTTCAAGCTCAACACCTTCTTCCTCATGATCATCCTGATCTGGGGGCAGGTCGGCTTCTCGATGGTGCTGCTGTCCGCGGCGATCAAGGGCGTGCCGGACGACACGCTCGAAGCGGCCCGGATCGACGGGGCGAACGAGCGGCAGATCTTCTTCCGGGTGGACGTGCCGCAGATCTGGGGGACGATCGTCACCGTCTTCATCACGGTCCTCATCGGGGTGATGAAGATCTTCGACATCGTCTACGTCATGACCGGCGGCAACTTCAACACGAACGTGGTCGCGGTGCGCTTCATCAACGAGCTGATCACGAACGGCAACGCCGGGCGGGCGGCCGCGATCGTCGTCATGCTCATGATCGCCGTCATCCCGGTCATGGTTTACCAGGTGCGGCACTTCCGGGCCGAGGAGGCAGCGCGATGACGAGCACCGTCCAGCCGGCCCCAGTTCAGGTACCGGAGCGGGGCGCCCGCCGGGTCTTCCCCCGTCGGGGGGAAGTGCGTCCCGTCCGGCGGGCGGGATGGTTCGTTCGCGGTGCCCTCCTGATCATCTGCTTCCTCTGGCTGGTTCCCTCGGTCGGCCTGCTGGTGACGTCGTTCCGGACGGCGGAGGCCGCCCAGAACTCGGGGTGGTGGACGGTCGTTACGCACCCGTTCCGGGACTGGACGTTCAGCAACTACTCGCAGATATGGCAGCAGGGCGCCGGGAACGCCTTCCTGAACAGCTTCGCGGTCAGCCTGCCGGCGACGATCATCCCGATCATGTTCGCGGCGTTCGCGGCCTACGCGTTCACCTTCATGGAGTTCCCCGGCCGGGACATCCTCTTCGTGGTCATCGTCGGGCTGCTGGTCGTACCGCTGCAGGTGGCCCTGGTCCCGCTGCTGAAGATCTACTCCGCCGTGGGACTGCAGGGCCAGTTCGCCTCCGTGTGGCTGGCGCACTCCGGGTTCGGCATGCCACTGGCCATCTTCATCCTGCGCGGCTACATGGCGACGCTGCCCCGGGGCGTCATCGAGTCGGCGAAGATCGACGGGGCCAGCCACTTCCAGACGTTCTGGCGACTGATCGTGCCGATGTCGGTGCCGGCGCTGGCCTCGTTCGCCATCTTCCAGTTCCTCTGGACCTGGAACGACCTGCTGGTCGCGCTGATCTTCCTGGGACCGGGGGAGAACCAGGTGCTGAGCGTGATGGTGGCCGGGCTCGTCGGCGCGCAGCAGCAGGGGTGGCAGCTGCTGACCGCCGGGGCGTTCATCAGCATGGTGGTTCCGCTGCTGGTGTTCATCTCGCTGCAGCGGTACTTCATCCGCGGCCTGACCGCCGGCTCCGTCAAGGGCTGAGTCACCCGACGACGGGACCATCCCTCCCCGCCTCCCGGGGAGGGATGGTCTACTCGTGGCGCCCGGATCCGCCCCAGTAGCTTCACGATCGACCGGGACCCCGACTACCGGAGGATCGACTCGACGTGACGGGTGACCTCGCTGAGATCAAGGTCGACGCAAGCCGGGCCGTGGTTTACGAGCACGGCTGGCAGTCGTGGAGCCCGTCGACCACGTACCGGCTCGGGCAGCGACCCTTCCGGCCGCTGTCCGGCGACGTGCGGACGATGAACTACCGGCCGGACCGGCGCGCTCCCCGGGACGCATACCAGGGCGAGGGGCTGCTGGCCCTCGACCCGGGCGACGGGGGCGACCTGCACGTCGTCGGTGCCGCGTCGGCGACCGCCGAGGTTCCCTCCGTGCGGGCCGACGTCCGCTCCGACCGCGTCGTCCTGTCTGCCGACGGCGAGGTGCGGTACGACCGCTACCCGGCCGGCGGCGGCCTCGATGCGGCGCTGGGCCGCTGGGCCGAGGAGTTCGCCCGTACCGTTGGCGTCACCGCGCTACGACCGGCTCCGACCATCTGGTCCTCCTGGTACTACTACTTCGAGGAGATCACCCCGGCCGAGGTCGAGGACAATGTCGCCGCCATGGAGGACCTCGGCCTGGACATCGACGTGGTGCAGATCGACGACGGGTACCAGGCCGAGGTCGGGGACTGGTTACGCTCCTCCGGCCGGTTCTCGTCGCTGGCCGACGCGGTGGCGCGAATCCGCGCGGGCGGGCGCCGGCCCGGCATCTGGATCGCGCCGTTCCTCGTGGCGGAGAAGTCCGAACTGGCCCGCGACCATCCGGACTGGCTGGTGGGCGGGGCGGATGCGGGCGTGAACTGGCGGCAGCGGCTCGGCGTGCTCGACGTGACGCACGCGGGTGCTGCGGCGTACCTGCGCCAGGTCTTCACCCACTTCCGCGACCTGGGCGTCGAGTTCTACAAGATCGACTTCGTCTACGCCGGCGCCCTGGCCGGGCAGCGGGCCGACGCGTCGATCGACGGCGGGCAGGCGTACCGGCAGGGGCTTCGGCTCATCCGGAACGCGATCGGCCCGGAGGCCTATCTGCTGGGCTGCGGCGCCCCGATCCTGCCGAGCGTCGGGCTGGTCGACGCGATGCGCGTCAGCCCGGACACCGCGCCGCACTACGAGCCCGAGATCGCCGACATGTCGCGCCCGTCACAACGTGCCGCGGCGCTGACCGGCCGCGGCCGGGCCTGGCAGCACGGCCGATTCTGGGTGAACGACCCGGACTGCCTGCTCGCCCGCCCCGGTGTGCAGCGCCGGGAGGAGTGGGCCCGGCACGTCGAGGAGTTCGGCGGCTTGCGCGGGAGCGGGGACCGGCTGCGCGAACTCGACGACTGGGGACTCGAGACGACGAGGCGGCTGGTGACCCACGTGCCGGCGGCGCCGTTCAGCGTCGCTGCAGCCAGTTGAAATCCTTCAGCCCACGGACGCTGCAGTAGGCCGCCCCGGCAAAGCCGACCAGGACGCCGACGAGCGTGATGGGAGGCACACCCGAGCCGCTCGCGCTGAGCCCGCTCGACGTGAGCACGGACGCGAGCGCGAGCGTGAGGAAGGCCAGCGTGCGCAGGCCCCACCGCTTGCGCTTCGGCTTTCCCGACGCCTCGCGACTCACCGCATGCCCCTCGCCTCGCCGGCCACCCCACGCGCACGGTACGCCGCTCCTGCCGGGGCTACCGCCGGCCCGGCGCGCGTCCGGGCCGCGCGGCGGCGGGCGGGTTAGGCTGCCGGACGTGCCGGAGATCGAGCCGCTGCGGGTCCGGGTCGTCGCGTGGACGCATTTCGAGCCGCCCGCCGACGTGCCGTGGGAGACCGACGCCGAGGGCGGCGAGGCGCTGGCCGAGTTCGCCGGGCGGGCCTGCTACCAGTCCTGGACCAAGCCGAACCCGCGGACCGCGACGAACGCCGGCTACCTGCGGCACATCCTCGAGGTCGGCCACCTGTCCGTGCTCGAGCACGGCAGCGTCACCTTCTACCTCACCGGGGTTTCCCGTTCGCTGACGCACGAGCTGATCCGGCACCGGCACTTCTCGTACAGCCAGCTGTCCCAGCGGTACGTGCCGGAGCGGGATGCCGGCATGGTGGAGCCGGACGTGATCGCCGCCGACCCCGAGCTGCACGCGCGCTTCGTCGAGGCGACAGAGGCGTCGCTGGCGGCTTACACGCAGCTGCTGGAGGGGCTGGAGAAACGCTTCGCCGACGTCGGCAACGCGATGCTGCGGCGCAAGCAGGCCCGGCAGGCGGCCCGCTCGGTGCTGCCGAACGCGACCGAGACGCGGATCGTGGTGACCGGCAACTACCGGGCCTGGCGGCACTTCATCGCCATGCGGGCGACCGAGCACGCCGACGTGGAGATCCGCGAGCTCGCCGTCGCGTGCCTCCGCGAGCTGCGGCGGGTCGCGCCGAACGCGTTCGCCGACTTCGAGATCGCCACCATCGACGACGGCACCGAGGTGGCCAGCTCCCCTCTCGTCACCGAGGGCTGACGCCCTTGGCACTCTCGAGGACGCCGGGCACAGGTCTGGGGGCGGACGCTGCTGTGGGCGCGGTTGAGGTCGACGACATCGTTGTCGGGGCCGGCACGGCCGGCTGCGTGCTGGCCAGGCGGCTGGTCGACGCAGGGCGGCGGGTCGCGCTGCTCGACCTGGGGGCGCCGGCCACCCGCCCGGACCTGCTCACCGTGACCGGGTTCCCAGCGCTGTGGGGGACCGACGCCTACCGGACCTACCGGACCGAGCCGCAACCGCACGCGGCCGACCGCCGGCTGGACTGGCCGCAGTCGGCGGTCCTCGGCGGGGGCAGCGCGGTCAACGGGATGGTGTACGCCCGCGGCCACCCGGCCGACTACGACGCCTGGGCGTACGCGGGCTGCGACGGCTGGGACTGGGCGTCGATCCGGCCCGCGTTCATTCGGTGCGAGGACCACCAGGACGGGCCGTCCGAGGTGCACGGTGCCGGCGGCCCGCTGCGGGTCTCCCGGCTCCGGCACCCCAGCCCGGTCACCGAGGCCTTCGTCGAGGCCGCCGTCCGGCACGGCCTGCCGTTCAGCGACGACCACGCCCGGGAGCCGCTGGGCGTCGGCTACACCCAGCTGACCGCGCGCGACGGGCGCCGGTCCAGCACCTGGACGGCGTACGTCGAGCCCGTCTCCGGCGACCCCCGCCTCACCGTGGTGTCGGGCGCCCGCGTCACCCGGCTGGAGTTCGACGGCGACCGCTGCGTCGGCGTGCGCTACCGGCGCGACGGCGTCGACGCCGCCGTCCGGGCCGCGGACCAGGTCCTGCTCTGCGCCGGCACGATCGGCTCGCCGCACCTGCTGCTGCTGTCCGGGATCGGCCCGGCGGACCAGCTGCGATCCGCCGGGGTGCCGATCCGGCTCGACCTGCCGGGTGTCGGTGCGAACCTGCACGACCACCTCGGCTGCAACGTCGTCTTCGCCGCCACCCGGCCGCTGCCGCCGACCGAGTCGCAGAACCTGGAGGCGCAGATCTACTGGACCAGCCGGCCGGGTCTGCCGGCGCCGGACCTCCAGCCGCTGTTCGTCACGCAGGTCTACCCGGTGCCCGGTCACCCGGTGCCCGCCGACGGCTTCACGGCGGTCGGCGGGTTGCTCCGCCCGTACAGCCGGGGCCGGCTCGTGCTCCGCTCCGCCGATCCCGACTTGGCCCCGGCGCTGGACCCCGAGATCTTCGCCGAGCCGGTGGACCTCGACTGCCTCGTCGCCGCGGTCGAGCTGGTCCGCGACGTCGCCCGCGAGCCGGCGCTGGACGGGTGGCGCGCGGCTGAGGTGGCTCCCGGGGACGACGTGCGGAGCCGGACCGAGCTGCGCGACTACGTGCGGCGGGCGGTGTCGTCGTACCACCACCAGGTCGGCACGTGCCGGATGGGCGTGGACTCGGCAGCGGTGGTAGACCCCGCGCTGCGGGTGCGCGGGGTGGCCGGGCTGCGCGTGGTCGACGCCTCGGTCATGCCGTCGATCCCGTCCGGCAACACGAACGTGCCGACGGTCGCGGTCGCCGAGCGGGCCGCGGATCTGCTGCTGGGCAGCGCCCCGCCGGCGGTGACGTGGGACGCGGATCGCCTGGCCGTTCGGTGAGGATGGGGTACGGGTAGTTTG
>DASPYH010000148.1:0-4092 GCA_035636875.1 Mycobacteriales bacterium
GAGCAGGAGCTGTCCGCCCGGCTGGCCGAGGTCGAGCGCCGGCTGGTCGACACCAACGACGCCGCCGACCAGGTCAAGCGGGAGGCCGAGGCGCACCGGCTGGACAGCGAGCGGCGGGCGGCGCAGATCCTCGAGTCGGCCCGCCGGGAGGCGGAGGCGCTGGTGAACGACGCGACCGCGAAGGCGAGCCGGCAGCGGTCCGAGGTGGAGCGCGACCTGGCGAACCTGGTCCGCCGCCGGGACAGCGTGCAGGCGCAGCTGCAGAACGTCCGGGAGATGCTCGCCACGATGACCGGTGCCTCGGTCGGCGCCGTGGCCGACGAGCTGGACGGCCCGGATCTGCAGCGCGGCTGATCCCGTCGGCCCACCGGCGGCGGATCGTCAGCGGGCCGGCGGGGGCGGCGGAGCTACGTCGACCCGGACACCGGCGGCGCGCGGAGTCCGAGGCCCGGAGCCCGGCTGAGCTGCCCGTCAGCCGGCCGGCGGGGGCGGCGGGGCGATCTCGTCCAGCGCCTCGAGGTCGTCCTCGTCGGGCTCCCACTCGCCGGCACGCGCGTTCGCGCGGACCTGGTCGGCGGACGTGACGCCGGCGATCACCGAGGCGACCGCGGGCTGCGCGGCCAGCCCGCCGATCGCCACGTCCAGCAGCGTGACCCCGCGCTCGGCCGCGTAGCGCTCGAGCCCCTCGATGACCTCCCAGGGAGCGTTCTGGTACAGCTGCGGCTTGCGGTCGGCGATCCGGGTGCCGGCCGGTGGCGGGACCCCGCGCGAGTACTTGCCGGTCAGCAGGCCGTTGGCGAGCGGGAAGAACGGCAGCACGCCCACCCCGTACTGCAGCGCCGCCGGCACCAGCTCGGCCTCCACCCGCCGGTCCAGCAGGCTGTACTCGTTCTGCGCGCTGACGAAGCGGGTCGCCCCGGTCTCCCGGGCGACGTGGTCGGCCTGCGCCACCTGCCACCCGGCGAAGTTGGACGATCCGAGGTAGCGGACCTTGCCCTCGTCCACCAGCTCGTCCAGCGCGGCCAGGGTCTCCTCCACCGGGGTCACCCCGTCGGGCTCGTGGTACTGGTAGAGATCCAGATGGTCGACCCGCAGGCGGCGCAGCGAGGCCTCGATCGCCCGGCGCACGTACCGGCGGGAGCCGCGGGCGCCCCAGTCCGGGCCGTTGGCACCGGCCATGTCCATGCCGAACTTGGACGCCAGCACGACGTCGTCGCGCCGGCCTTCCACCACCTCGCCCAGGATCTCCTCGGACTGGCCGCGGTAGCTGCCGTAGATGTCGGCGGTGTCGAACAGGGTGATCCCCGCGTCGAGGGCCGCGTCGACCACCTTCCGGGTGCCGGCCACGTCGAGGCTGCGGCCGATGGTGTTGCAGCCCAGGCCGACCACCGAGACGGTCAACCCCGACCTGCCGAGCTGGCGCAGGCGCATCCACCAACCCTATGCGCGGATCACAGCCGGCCGGCCGCCGCACCGACCAGGAACTCGACCAGCGCGGCGGTCACCTCGGCCGGCGCTTCGAGCGGGCTGAGGTGGCCGGCGCGGGGCACGGCGACCAGCCGGGCGCGGGGCAGCGCGTCCACCATCCGCCGGGCATCGTCCACAGGCGACAGCTGGTCCTCCTCGCCGACGACGACCAGCGCCGGCACGTGGGCCGAGCGCAGCACCGCGGTGGAGTCGGGCCGGGCCGCCATCGCCCGCTGCGACCAGGCGACCGACTCCGGCTGCCAGGCCTCGGCCATGGCGCGCGCGGCGGCGACGACGGCCGGCCGCTCGGCGACGGTCGTCGCGCCGAGCAGCGTCGGCAGCACGTCGTCGATCAGGACCCGGACGGACCGCTCGGCGAGCACCGTCCGGGCGATGCGCTCGCGGTTGTCCCGGGCCGCCGCCGCGTCGGCGCTCGCCTTCGTGTCGACCAGCGCGAGCGAGGCGATCCGGTCCGGGTGCCGGCGCAGGATCGCCATCGCGACGTACCCGCCCATCGAGAGACCGCCCAGCGCGACCCGGTCGAGCCCTTCGGCGTCGAGCCGTCGGACCACGTCGTCGGCGACGACGTCGAGGGACGGCTGCACCCCGTCGCCGACACCGCGCAGGTCAGGCACGAGCACCCGGTGGCCGGCGGCCGCGAGCGCCTCCCGCTGCGCCGCCCAGACCCGCGGCGTCAACGGGAACCCGGGCAGCAGGACGACATCGCTCACGGTGCTGCCCACCCTCCCGGTGCTGCCCGCCGACGCGCCAGCGGACGCGACCGCTCGGAAACGAGCTGTCGCAGTGCCCTCATAGCGCCGTCTGGCCGCCGTCGACCACGAGCACCTGGCCGGTCATGAACGACGACGCGTCGCTGGCCAGGAAGACGGCCGGCCCGGCCATCTCCTCGGCCCGGCCCCACCGTCCCATCGGGACGGTGGACATCAGCCCGGCCGAGGCCTGCTCGTCCTCCCAGAGGTTGCGGTTGAGCTCGGTGGCCGTCCAGCCGGGGCACAGCGCGTTCACCCGTACACCGGCCGAGCCCCACTCCACCGCCAGCGACCTGGTCAGCGAGATGAGGGCGGCCTTGGACGCCCCGTACGGGGTCAGCAGAGGGGTGGCGCCGAGGCCGGCGACGCTGGCGACGTTGACCACCGAGCCACTGCCGCGCTCGAGCAGGTGCGGCGCGACGGCCTGCAGCACGTGCACGACCGACTCGACGTTCAGGCGCATGACCTTCTCCCAGCCGGCGAACCGCAGCTGGGAGAACGGCACCATGAAGGCGGTGCCGCCGGCGTTGTTGACCACGACGTCCAGATGGCCGAGGCCGCCGATGGCGGTGTCGACCATGCCGCGGACGGCGTCGACGTCGGTCACGTCCGCCGGCACGACGAAGGCCCGGCGGCCGAGCTCGCCGATCTCCGCGGCGACCTTCTCCAGGGCCTCCGGCGTGCGGCTGTTCAGCGCGACGTCCGCGCCGTGCCGGGCCAGGGCGACGGCGATGGCCGCGCCGATGCCCCTCGACGCGCCCGTGACCAGGGCCGTCCTGCCGGTCAGGTCGAAGCTCGCGTCGCTCACCTGGTCTCCTCGTCGGCTCGGGCTGGGGTGCCGCTCACCCTATGGCGTGTCCGATGGATCTTGGTGGATGCGGACGGCGTCCAGGCGTCGATCCGCGCCCCTCGCCGGACAGGCGAAAGTGTGTGGGGCCGAGGAGCTGCCGATATCGGGAATATCGGCAGCGACGAGAACACCGCCGGTCGGCGTGTGGGCGTCGGCCCGCGCCGCCGAAGGTCCGTCGCACATGCCCTAGGCCCAGGGGATGCGGACGCACCGCGTCCTCACCGGACCGAGTGGTCGCGGAAGCCCTTGCCGGCCTTGCGGCCGAGGTAGCCCGCGGTGACCAGGTGCTCGAGCAGCGGGGCCGGCGCGAAGCCCGGCTCCCGGAACTCCTCGAACAGGGTGCGCTGGATCGCCAGCGCGACGTCCAGTCCCACCACGTCGAGCAGCGCGAACGGTCCCATCGGGTAGCCGCAGCCGACAACCATCGCCGCGTCGATGTCGTCCGCCGAGGCGTAGTGCGCCTGCAGCATCTTCACCGCGTCGTTGAGATACGGGAACAGCAGCGCGTTGACGATGAAGCCGGCCCGGTCACCGCAGGTCACCGGGTGCTTGCCGAGCCGCTCGCAGAAGGCGAGCGCGGTGGCGACGGTGTCGTCGGCGGTGGTGACCGTGCGGACCACCTCGACGAGCCTCATCACCGGTGCCGGGTTGAAGAAGTGCACCCCGACCACGTCGCCGGGCCTGCCGGTCGCCGCCGCGCACTCGACCACCGGCAGGCTGGACGTGGTGGTGGCGAGCACCGCGCCGGGAGGGGCGATCTCGTCCAGGTTGGAGAACAGCGCCTGCTTGACCGGGAGGTCCTCGACCACGGCCTCCACGATCAGGTCCCGGTCGGCGAGGTCGTCCAGGCTGGTGGACGGGGTGACCCGGGCGAGCGCCCCGTCCCGGTCGGACCCGCTGAGCTTGCCGCGCTGCACCGCCTTCTCCATCGAGCGGCGCAGCGTGCCGAGCACCCGGTCGACCTGCGCCTGGCCCCGGGCGACGAAGGTCACCTCGTACCCGGCC
>DASPYH010000149.1:0-5954 GCA_035636875.1 Mycobacteriales bacterium
TCGCCGCCGATCCAGGTGGCCCGGGTGCGCAGGTCGTCGCCGAGCCAGGCCAGGTCGGCGGCCGCGCCCGGCGCGATCCGGCCGAGGTCCGACCGACCCACCAGGTCAGCCGGCAGCCGGGTGGCGGCGTCGACCGCGGACCGCAGGTCGATGCCCGCCGTCACCGCGTTCGCGATCGCCGCGTCCAGCCGCAGCCCCGAGCCGGCCAGCGTGCCGTCCGCCCGCCGGGGCAGGCCGAGCGGGTCGATCGCGAGCTCCCGGCCGCCGAGGTCGTACTCCCCCGGCGGCATCCCCGCGGCCGCGACCGCATCGGTGATCAGCACAACCCGTCCGGCCGCCGCGGAGAAGGCGAGCCGGCAGACCGGCGCCGCCACGTGGTGCAGGTCCGCGATCAGCCCGCAGACGAGCCGTGGATCGACCAGCGCCCGGCCGACCACGCCCGGCTCCCGGTGGTGCATCGGCCGCATCGCGTTGAACAGGTGGGTGACCATCCGGGCCCCGGCGTCCGCCGTCGCCTCGGCCTGGGCGGCGGTGGCGTCGCTGTGGCCGATGCTGATCAGCACCCCGGCGGCAGACATCCGGCGCACCACGTCCAGCGCGCCCGGCAGCTCGGGGGCCAGCGTGTGGATGCGGAGCAGCCCGGGCGCCGCGGCGAGCAGCGCGTCGACCGCCGCGCGGGTCGGATGCCGCAGCAGCGACGGGTCGTGCGCGCCGTGCCGTCGCGGGGACAGGAAGGGCCCTTCCACGTGCACGCCGAGCACCCGCGCGCCGGCAGTGAGGCCGGGCAGCAGCGCCGCCGTACGCCGAAGCGCGGCGACCAGGTCCGGCACCGGCGCGGTGATGAAGGTCGGCACGAACGCGGTCACGCCGGTCTCCGGCAGCCGCCGGGTCGCCTCCGCCCAGCCGGCCGGGTCGGCGCCCACGAAGTCCACTCCGAAGCAGCCGTTCACCTGCACGTCCACCAGGCCGGGCACCAGCACGCCGGTGTCGAGGACGAGGTCGGGGCCGAGCCGGTCGTACGCCTGCCCCGCCTCGACACCGACGACCACGCCGTGCTCGACGGCGACGCACGCCGGGCCGAGCGGCAGGCCGTCGGCGACGACCCGCGGCGCGGCGATCACGTGCACGGGCACCTCCCGAGGCGGCGGACCATTGACACTGTCCTGCAGCGTCTGGTCCACTTCCGGCCTAGACCGGTCCATACCAGTTCGGCGAACTGTAACCGCGGGAGGAAGGACGCGCAATGGCTTCGGGAGCGTCGGGAGGGCCGCCAGCGGCCGGGGGCGGCGTGCGGATCGACCACGACAGCCCGGTGCCGAAGTACTCCCAGCTCCGCGAGATCCTGCTCGACCTGGTCGAGTCCGAGCTGGACCCCGACCAGGCCATCCCGTCCGAGCGGGAGATGTCCGCCCGCTTCGGCCTGTCCCGGATGACGGTGCGGCAGGCGGTCGACCACCTGGTGTCGGAGGGCCGGCTCTACCGGGTGCAGGGCAAGGGCACCTTCGTCGCCCGGCCGAAGATCGAGATGCCGCTGCGGCTCGCCTCCTTCACCCAGGACATGCGCGCGCGGGGACTGGAGCCGGGCTCCCGCGACCTGGACCGGCGTACGGACGGCGCGAGCGCCCACCTCGCCCGCGCGCTGCAGATCGGACCGGACGACCCGGTGCACGTCATCGAGCGGCTGCGCACCGCGGACGGCATCCCGATGGCGGTGGAACGCTCGCACATCCCGGATGCGGTCGCGCCCGGTCTCGCCGACGAGTCGCTGGCCGACCGCTCGCTCTACGACGTGCTCGCCTCGACCTACGGGGTGCTGCTCGACCGGGGCGAGCAGACCATCGAGGCCGGGATCGCCGACCCGACCGACGCGGCGCTGCTCGACCTGCCGGCCGGCAGCGCGGTGCTGCTGCTGCAGCGCCGGTCGTTCGCCGGCGACCTGCCGGTGGAGTTCGCCGTGTCGACGTACCGGGCCGACCGCTATCAGCTGCACGTGGCGCTCGAGGTGCCCCGCGCGGTCTCCAGCTCCGGACGCGGCTGACCCGCCGGCCGCTCCGGCTCCCGCGCCCCCCGCGCCCGTAGCCGCCGCACGGCCTCCGCGGTGAGCCCGGCAGCGGTGGCCAGCACCAGCGCGGCCAGCGCCCCGGCCCACGGCTGCTCGGGCGCACCCTTGCCACCGAAATAGCCAAGGCCCACCACGTACGCCGTCCACAGCGCTCCGCCGATCGCTATGCCGGTGACGAATCGTCCGGCCGGCACACGGAGGAAGCCCGCCGTCAGCGTGCTGACGGTCCGGCCGCCGGGCAGGAACCGGGCCGCGACGAGCAGCTGGATCGTACGGCGGTCGAGCTGCCGAGTCGCCCAGACCAGCGTGGCCCGGCCGTACCGGCGCTGGAACAGCCGGCCGACCCCGAGCCGTCCGGCCCGCCGTCCCAGCGTGTACGCCGTGCAGTCGCCGGCCAGCGCTCCCGCCCACGCGGCCGCCAGCAGCGGCACCGGGTCCGCGGCGCCGGTCGCGACCAGTGCGCCGGCACCGATCAGCACCGCCTCGGACGGGACCAGCGGCAGCACGGCGTCCACGGCGACCGCGAGGCCGATCAGCAGGTACGCCCAACCGGCGAGCACGGGCAGGTCGGCGAACGGCATGCACCAAGCCTCGGCCCGAGGCGTCCGCCGGCACATCCGGCGACCACCCCAACCGCCCTGGGGGAAACCCCCGGTCCTTCCCTGGGGCCGGCCGGGTGCTGGCAGGGGTGCTGCGCACCGGCCCGGCGGTCCTGCCGCGCTAAGGCTCGTCGACGACGTGCACCGCGGCCTCCTCGGCGGACGAGGCGCCGCCGGCGATGCCTTCGTCGTACGCGACCATGTCCTTCTCCTCGTCCGGGTGTGCCCCCTCGTCCGGTTCGACCAGCCGCCCCGACCGCGGGTCCTCCGGCTCGAACTCCGGCGCCGGGAAGTCGGTGTCGCCCCCCTCGGCCCGCAGCGACTGCGCGACCTCCGGGTCCTCGCCGTCGCCCTCGGTGGCGAGCCGGGCGTCGTACGACTCGTCGATCTGCTCGATCGGGTCGCCCAGCTCCTGCTCGAAGACGTCCGGCTCCTCCTCGACCAGCCGCCGGTCGAGCGGCTCGCCGTCGCGCATCTCGCTCAGCGTGGTGCCGTAGTCGGTCTGCTTGGGCTGGCGGTCCGGCGGGACCCAGCTCGCGTCGTAGACCGAGGCCTGGGGGTCGTTGGTGAAGTCGTCCTCGTCGATCGGGTCCAGCCGGTCCGTCTCGTCCAGGGTCGACTCCTCCTCGGGGTCCAGCACCGCGTCCTGCGGGTCCGGCGCGCCCTCGTCGTAGTCGCCCGGATCGACGCTCATGACCTTCTCCCCTCGATCACGGCTGGTCAGCGGCACTGGACATCCAGCACCCGGAACGGCGTCCCCTGCTGGCAGGTCGTCGAAACGCCGGTGAGCACCACGCCCTCGACCCGGACGGGCACGCCCTTGGGCACCTTAGCGCCGAGGAGCAGGTAGTGCCCCGCCGGCCCGACGAGGATGTCGCAGCCGGGCTCCACGCCGGCCCGGACGACGCCGTCGACGGTCAGCCGCTTACCGCCGACCGGGGCTGAAGTGGGGACGGGCGCCCGGGAGGTGGGCGATACGCCGGGCAGGGCGGTCGAGGTCGCCGTCGAGGTGGCGGCCGATCCCGTCCCGGGCGGCGTCTCCTGGCAGCCGGTCAGCACCAGCACCGCGGCGGGCAGGCTCAGCAGGGCACGACGCATGCGCCTGTGACGGCCAAGTGCTCGACGTGGTTCCCGATCTCGCGGTGCGCCGTGGAGAGGGCCGCACCGGTGTGGACCCGGCCGACGAGCCGGACCGGCGCCAGCTCGGCGGCGCGCATCAGACACACTGGGATGCCATGGCGACCCAGGAGTTCAGCACGGCATCCCCGCCGACCGGTGTCGGCCTCGAAGGGTTGCGGGAGGCGGCCCGCCACTGTCGGGCCTGCCCGCTGTGGGAACCGGCGACCCAGACGGTCTTCGGCGAGGGGCCGGTCGACGCGCGGGTGGTCCTCGTCGGCGAGCAGCCCGGCGACGTCGAGGATCGCAAGGGCGAGCCGTTCGTCGGCCCGGCGGGCCGGCTGCTCGACCGGGCGCTCGACGACGCCGGCATCGACCGCAAACAGGCGTACGTGACCAACGCGGTCAAGCACTTCCGCTTCACCCAGACGGGGAAGCGGCGGCTGCACCAGACCCCGGGGTCCGAGCACGTCGTCGCCTGCCGGCCGTGGCTGGACGCCGAACTCGCCCTGGTGAACCCGGAACTGGTGGTCTGCCTCGGCGCCACCGCCGCGAAGGCACTGCTGGGCAACCAGTTCCGGATCACCAAGCAGCGCGGGCAGCTCATGCCGTTCGAGCCGCCGCGCTCCGGCGCCGGCACGCTCTTCGACGGCGGCGACGACGAGGACGCCGCCGTGCACTCCACGTGGATCATGGCGACCACCCACCCGTCGGCCGTCCTGCGCGTTGGCGACGACCTGCGCGAGGCCGCGTACGACGCGCTGGTCGCGGACCTGCGCGTCGGCCTGGAAGCCCTGGCCTAGCCGCCCACCGCCGCCGCGGCGCCGGTCGCGTCGTACCGGAGGAAGGCGGGCACCGCCAGCGCGGCCACCACGACCACGACCGCGCAGGCGATCCCACCGGCCACCCAGGAGAAGGTGGCGCCGGCCAGCGCGGCGGTGGCGCCCGCGCGGAGGTCGCCCAGTCTGGGGCCGCCGGCGACCACGACGACGAACACGCCCTGCAGCCGGCCACGCATCTCGTCCGGGGCGTACACCTGCAGGATGGTCTGCCGGAAGACCGCGGAGACCAGGTCGGCGCCACCCGCGACCGCGAGCAGCACGACCGCGAGCCAGAGCCGGTGCGCGAGGCCCGACAGCGCCACCGCCAGGCCCCAACAGACGACCGCGCCGGTCAGCGTGAGACCCTGCCGCCGCACCCGGCCGATCCAGCCGGACGACAGGCCGCCGAGCACGGCGCCGATCGCGATCGCCGCGAACAGCCAGCCGGCCGCTTCCACGCCACCGAAGCGGGTCTCGGCCACCTCCGGGAACAGCGCCCGCGGCATCGCGAAGACCATCGCGACGATGTCGACGGCGAAGGACATCAGCAGCACCGGCCTGCCCGCGATGAAGCGGAGGCCGTCGACCACCGAGCGCAGCCCGGGCCGGGCGAGCTGGTCGGCGGCGGCGATCGGCGGCAGCGGCGGCAGCCGGAGCGCCGCGTACAGCGCGACGGTGAACAGGACAGCGTCGATGGCGTACGCGGCCGCGAAGCCGCCCCACCGGGCGATCACCACGCCGGCGAGCAACGGGCCGGCCACCATGCCGACGTTGCTGGCCGTGAAGCTGAGCGTGTTGGCGGCCGGTACCAGCTCCCTGGGCAGCAGCCGGGGGATGATCGCGTTGCGGGTAGGCGAGATGACGGCGAAGGCGGCCGACTGGACGGCGACGAGCGCGAGGATCAGCGCCAGGCTGCGCAGCCCCAGCAGCGCCTGTGCGAGCAGCACCAGGGTCACGGCCCACAGCACGACCGAGGACGACAGCAGCAGCTTCCGCCGGTCGACCGCGTCCGCGACCGCACCGCCCCACAGCCCGAACAGGATCAGCGGCACCAGCCCGACCAGGCCGAGCATCCCGACCCAGAACGACGAGCGGGTGATGTCGTACACCTGGATCGGCACGGCGACGGCGGTGACCGTGTACCCGACGAAGGCCACGGCCTGGCCCGCGAACAGCCGCCGGTACGCCGAGCGGCGCAGCGGGCTGGTGTCGATCGCGATCCGGCGCAGCCGCTCCCTCACGGGGCCGTCCGCCTGGTCGAGGTCACGGGGCGAGCCGCTCGACGACCCACCCGGCCCGGACCGGGTCGCCCGGGCCGGAGCCGCCGCCCGAGCCGGAGCCGCCGCCCGAGGCGGA
>DASPYH010000150.1:0-7523 GCA_035636875.1 Mycobacteriales bacterium
CCTGCGCGGCGAGCCAGCGCGCCTCGGCGAGCACGTCCTCGGCCGGGCGGGAGACGAAGGCGCCGCGGAAGGACGGGATGGCGCAGAAGGCGCACCGGCGGTCGCAGCCGGAGGCCAGCTTCAACGGCGCCACCGGCGAGTCGTCCAGCCGCCGGCGCAGCACCGGCGGCTCCCATCCCGCCGCGGGTCCGCCCAGGTGCCGGTCTCGACCCGACCGCCCGGCCGGGGCCCGGTCCGCGGGTCCGGCGCCGCTGGCCCGGCCGGATCCGGGGGCGTGGCGGGGCGCACCGACCCGGGCACGATCCTCCACCGCCGACGGGACACCGGCCGGGAGGGCCAGGTCCGCGGCGCCGTGGCCGGGGACGGCGACCGACCCCGCCGCCGCCCGCCGTTCGGCGGGCGCCAGCGGCAGCAGGCGACGGCGGTCGGTGGGGGTGTGTGATGGGACGGCGCGGCCGGCGAGCACGTCGTCGAGCCGGTCGCCGATGCCCGCGTACGAGTCGAACCCGAGGACCGCGTCCGCTTCCGGCAGGCTGCGGGCGAGCTGCGTTCCATACCGCTCGGCAAGGCAACCGACCGCAACGACCTTGCGGCCCCCGTCGGCCGCGGCGAGCAGCGTGTCGATCGAGTCCTTCTTGGCGCTCTCGACGAAGCCGCAGGTGTTGACGAGGACCACCGAGGCGTCCTCGCCGTCCGAGATCTCCCAGCCGTCCGCGGCCAGCCGGCCGGCCAGCTCCTCCGAGTCGACCTCGTTGCGGGCGCAGCCCAGCGTCACCAGGGCGGCTCGGCGCGGCGTCGGGCTGGGCACACAGAAGAGCCTACCGGCGCCGGCCCAGCCGGCGGGTCAGCCGGCGGCAGCGGGACCGTACGCGAGCGAGCACACCTGGGTGCCGCAGCGCGGCGTCCCGGCGTCCCGGCCGTTCAGCGTGATCCGCACGGCCGGGGAGTTGCCGAAGCGCACCGACAGCTGGCGGGCGTCCCGGAACTGCCGGGCCTGGCCGTCGGCGATGATCCCCTGGTAGACCTCCGCGCCGTTGCTGGCGGTCACCGACACCCAGCTCGAGCCGCCACTGGCCCGCAGCCGCAGGGTGACGCCCTGGACCCGTGGCGGCGCCACCGGCGACGTGCTCGGCCGGGTCGACGCCGCCGACGTCGGGGCGGAGGTCGCGGCGGTCGAGCGGGCCGGCGCCGCCCCCACCGGGTCCCCCCGCCCGCCATCGCGGCCCACCACCCAGCTCAGGCCGAGGAAGACGGCGGCCACCGCCAGCACCCCGATCGCCACCGAGGACCGGGACGGCGACTGCCGGCCGGAGCGGTGGGCGTCCCGGGGCGGGTCGAACGCCGACAGCGGGCTGGTCTGCAGTGACGGCACGGGACGGTCGAAACGCCGGTCGAACTCCTCCACCAGCGGCTTCGGGTCGGCGCCGACGACCTGGGCGATGCAGCGGAGGTGGCCCCGCGCGTAGACGGCGCCGCCGCAGGGCGAGAAGTCGTCCCGCTCGATCGACCGCACGATGGACGCCCTGATCCGGGTCGCGGCCGACACGTCCTCGACGGACAGGCCGCGCTCCTGCCGGGCCGCGGTCAGCGCGGCACCGAGCGGCGGGGCATCGTCGGCCATGGGGACGGACCTTCCCGGATGAGGACGCTGTGCCTGTCGTACGGGGGCGATCCGGTCCCAGTCTAGGCAGCCCGACCGGGGGAACAAAGGTGCCGCGATGAATCGGAGGTGCCGACCGGGTCACCGCACCCGGGACGCGCCAGGCCCGACCGGACGAGCCCCGTGCCGCCGGATGGCGGCGTCCGGGCTGCGCAGGTCGAGCCGATAGGTGACGCGGTCCCAGCGCTCGTCGCCGACCGCGACGAAGTCCGGCAGCCGCCCGCACACCTCGAACCCGAGCGCCTCGTACAGCGCCATCGCGGCGTGGTTGTTGCCGCGCACGTCCAGGGTGAGCGTCTCCACGCCGTGCGCCCTCGCGTCGTCCACCAGGGCGGCGACGAGCCGGCGAGCCAGGCCGTGGCCGCGGGCGGCCGGGTGCACCATCACCTGCTTGACGTCCGCGTTCACGGCGACCGCCGGCGCGCCGTACCGGGTCCACCGGCCGATCCCCTCGACCCGCCCACCGGCGGAGACGACCGCCACCCGGGACCGGCCCGCGGCCACCTCGGCGAGCAGCCTGGCCAGCCAGGCGTGGGTCTCGTCCCGGGTCGGCACCATCACCCAGCCCACCGCGCCGGCGAGCCGCATCACCGCGTCGACGACCCGGTGCACCGCGTCCACCGCCTCCGGCTCGGCGGACTCCAGCCAGCTCAGCTCCACCGGCCTCATTCGCCGCGCAGCGTGACGAGCAGGCCGTCCAGCTCGTCCGGCTTGACCAGCACGTCCCGCGCCTTCGACCCCTCCGACGGCCCGACGACCCCGCGGCTTTCCATCAGGTCCATCAGCCGGCCGGCCTTGGCGAACCCGACCCGCAGCTTGCGCTGCAGCATCGAGGTCGACCCGAACTGGGTGGATACCACCAGCTCGGCCGCCTGCAGCAGCAGGTCGAGGTCGTCGCCGATGTCCTCGTCGACCTCCTTCTTCGCCGCGGCCGGGGTGAGCACGTCCTCCCGGTAGACCGGCTGCAGCTGCTGCTTGCAGTGCATGACGACCGCACCGATCTCGGCCTCCGGGACGTACGCACCCTGGATCCGCTGCGGCTTGCTCGCGCCCATCGGCAGGAACAACCCGTCGCCCTGGCCGATCAGCTTCTCCGCACCGGGCTGGTCGAGGATGACGCGCGAGTCGGCGAGGCTGGCGGTGGAGAACGCCAGCCGGCTCGGCACGTTCGCCTTGATCAGGCCGGTCACCACGTCGACACTCGGCCGCTGGGTGGCGAGCACGAGGTGGATGCCGGCCGCGCGGGCGAGCTGGGTGATCCGCACCACGGCGTCCTCGACGTCGCGCGGGGCCACCATCATCAGGTCGGCGAGCTCGTCCACGATCACCAGCAGGTACGGGTACGGCCGGTAGACCCGCTCGCTGCCGGGCGGCGGGGTGATCTGCCCGTCACGCACCTTCCGATTGAAGTCGTCGATGTGCCTGACCCCGGACGCCTGCATGTCCTCGTAGCGCAGGTCCATCTCCCGGACCACCCAGCCCAGGGCGTCGGCGGCCTTCTTCGCGCTGGTGATGATCGGCGTGACAAGGTGCGGGATGCCCTCGTAGCAGGTGAGCTCGACCCGTTTCGGGTCGATGAGCACCATCCGCACCTCGTCCGGCGTCGACCGGGACAGGATCGACGCGATCAGGGCGTTGATGCAGCTCGACTTGCCCGCGCCGGTCGCGCCCGCGATGAGGATGTGCGGCATCTTGGTCAGGTTCGCGACGACGAACCCGCCCTCGATGTCCTTGCCGAGGCCGACCACCATCGGGTGCTGGTCGCGGGTGGCCGCCGGGCTGCGGAGCACGTCGCCGAGGCTGACGATCTCCCGGTCGGCGTTGGGGATCTCGACGCCCACCGCGCTCTTGCCCGGGATCGGGCTGATGATCCGCACGTCCGCGCTCTTCACCGCGTACGCGATGTTGCGGGACAGCTGGGTGATCCGCTCGACCTTCACGGCCGGACCGAGCTCGATCTCGTACCGGGTCACCGTCGGCCCGCGGCTGAAGCCGGTGACGGCCGCATCGACGCCGAACTCACCGAAGACCTGCTGAAGCGCGGCGATGACCTGCTCGTTGGCCTTGGTCCGGACCTTCGCCGGGGTGCCGCCGGCGAGCAGGGTGGAGGGGGGCAGCGTGTAGACGCCGGCCTCCCCGGACAGTGACAGCTGGACCGCGCGGGTGATCGGCTCAGCCGCCGGCTCCGGTGCCGGGCGCCGGCGCCCGGGCCTCGGCTGCGTCCCGGCAGGCACCTCGCCGGTCCCGCCAACTGCCTGCGACTCGGCCTGGTCCACGTCGTACGGGTCGGGATCGGACAGCGAGCCCTGCCGGCGCCGGGACGGGCGGCGCAGCCGTGGCGGCGGCACCACCTCCTTCGGTGTCTCCCCATCCGGCTCGGCATCGGGGTCCAGCTCTGTGTCGGTCGGCGGGTGCCGGCGCAGCAGCCGGTCGCGGACCTCGCGCAGCCGGGCCGGCACCCGGTTGATCGGGGTCTTGGTCACCACCAGGCTGCCGAAGACGCCGAGCAGGAACAGCAGCATCACCGCCAGGGCGGCTCCGACGCCTCGCTCCAGCGGGCCGGCGGCGAGCGCGCCGACCAGGCCACCGGCGGCGGTCCGGCCCTGACCCTCGGGTGAGCCCCCGCCGAGGTGGAACAGGCCGGTGACGGCGAGCAGCAGCGCCGTCCAGCCGATGCCCACCCGGCCGCGCTCCTGCGGCCTCGGCAGTTGCCGGAGCAGGTGCAGCCCGGCGACCGCGAGCAGGATCGGGAGCATGCTGGCCGCCCTGCCGACCGCGTCCCGCAGCAGGTCGTCGACCGCGCGGCCGACCGGGCCGCCGCCGTGCCACCACACCCCGACGCCGACCACCACCGCCAGGCCGAGCACGGCCAGGCCGGCGCCGTCGCGGCGGTGCGCCGGATCGAGGCGCGCGGTGGCCGCGTGCCGCCCGACCGCCCGGGCCGCGCTGCCGGCAGCGCGGGCAAGCAGCAGCCAGGACGCGGACACCGCGCGGCTGAGCGGCGCCAGCGGTCCGCCGGCATGACCGCGGCGGCGCGCCGCGGCACGGGTCGCCCCGCCGCGGGCACGGGTGGAAGTGGTCCGCGCCGGCACGCGGCCGAGCGTAACCCCCCGGGCCGGTCGATCAGGCGTACCGGCGGGTCAATCGGACCGGGTGTCGCGACTGGCCGCCCGCGCGTCCCGCCCGCACCCGGACCGGTCGGGGCGCGCCCGGTTCCCGCGACGGGTGCGCCCGGGGTGGGGGTCGGGTCCGCCCGGCGGGTCCGGCCGGGCGGCAGGCCGCGCTCACACCTCGACGACGGTCGGGATGATCATGGGGCGGCGCCGGTAGCGGTCCGACACCCAGCGACCGACCACCCGCCGTACGGTCTGGGCCAACCGGTGCGAGTCCGTCACCCCCTCGGAGGTGACCCGTTCCAGCTCGACGGTGATCATCGGCAGGACCGGCTCGAAGGCCACCGGGTCGTCGCTGAAGCCGCGCCCCGAGATCACCGGGGAGCCGAGCACCTTGCCGCTCACCGAGTCCACCACGATCGTGATCGCGATGAAGCCCTCCTCGCCGAGGATCCGCCGGTCCTTCAGCGATTCCTCCCCGACGTCGCCGACCGCGAGCCCGTCGACGTACACGTAGCCGCAGTCGACCTTGCCGGTGATCCGCGCCACGCCGTCGACCAGGTCCACCACGAGGCCGTCGTCGGCGAGCACGACCCGCTCGGGCGGCACCCCGGTCAGCTGGGCCAGCCGGTTGAGCGCGCGCAGGTGCCGCCACTCGCCGTGGATCGGCAGCACGTTGCGCGGCTTCGTCGTGTTCAGCAGGAAGAGCAGTTCCCCGGCCGGCGCGTGCCCGGACACGTGCACCATCGCCACTTCCTTGTGCACGACGGTCGCGCCCTCCCGGGCCAGCCCGTTGATCACCCGGTAGACGGCGGTCTCGTTGCCGGGCACCATCGACGAGGCGAGGATCACGGTGTCCTCGGGCTCGATGTGGACCTGCGGGTGGTCGCGGCTGGCCATCCGGGCCAGCGCCGACAGCGGTTCGCCCTGCGACCCGGTCGAGATCAGCACCACCCGGTCCGGCGACATGGATGCCGCGTCGTCGAGGCTGACGACGAGACCGGGCGGGATCCGCAGCAGGCCGAGATCGCGGGCGACACCCATGTTGCGCACCATCGAGCGGCCGACGAAGGACACCGAGCGGCCGTGCTCGGCCGCCGAGTCGAGCACCTGCTGGACGCGGTGCACGTGCGAGGCGAAGCAGGCGACGATGACCCGCCGGCTGGCCCGCCGGATGATCGCGTCCAGCACCGGGCCGATCTCCCGCTCCGGGGTGACGAAGCCGGGCACCTCGGCGTTGGTGGAGTCCGACATCAGCAGGTCGATGCCCTCGGCGCCGAGCCGGGCGAAGCCGCCGATGTCGGTGAGGCGGCCGTCCAGCGGCAGCTGGTCCATCTTGAAGTCGCCGGTGTGCAGGACGAGTCCCGCACGGCTGCGGATCGCGACGGCCAGCGAGTCCGGGATCGAGTGGTTCACCGCGAAGAACTCGCAGTCGAACGGGCCGAGCCGCTCCCGCTGGCCCTCCTCGACGGTCAGCGAGTAAGGCACGATGCGGTGCTCGCGCAGCTTCTCCTCGACCAGCGCGAGGGTGAACCTGGAGCCGATCAGCGGCAGGTCGGGCTTCTCGTGCAGCAGGTAGGGCACGCCGCCGATGTGGTCCTCGTGGCCGTGGGTCAGCACGACAGCCTCGACCCGGTCGAGCCGGTCCCGGATCCAGGAGAAGTCCGGCAGGATCAGGTCGACGCCGGGCTGCTCCTCCTCCGGGAAGAGCACCCCGCAGTCGACCACCAGTAACCGCCCGGCGTGCTGGAAGACGGTCATGTTCCGGCCGATCTCGCCGAGGCCACCGAGCGCGACGATCCGCAGGCCGTTGGCGGGAAGATCCGGCGGGGGCCCGATCTGCGGGTGCGGTCGGCTCACTGTGCCCGCTCCGTCGACGGTCCAGCGGGCAGGCCGTCCGGACCGCTGGCGCCGCTTCCGCTCACGCCGCGGGCCTGCGCGCTCACGGGAACCCGCCCCCTCGGCCCCTCGGCTGGCGGGCCGTCCGGACGGCCGTCGCGGCTCGCGCTCACGCCGCTGGACCCGCTCACGCGGACGAGTCGGCGGGGAAGGTGACCCCCGCGGCCGCGAGGTCGGTACGCAAGGTGTCCAGCTGCTCCGGCGTCGCGTCGACCAGCGGCGGGCGGACCGGTCCGCCGGGCAGCCCGGCCAGCCGCAGGGCCGCCTTCGTCAGGATGACGCCCTGGGTGCGGAACATCCCCTGGTAGACGTCGAGCAACCCCGCGTTGACCCGCCGGGCGGTGGCCGCGTCGCCCGCGACCCACGCGTCGAGCAGGTCGCGCAGCCGGCTGCCGACCACGTGTGCCACCACGCTCACGAACCCGGTCCCGCCGACCGAGAGCAGCGGCAGATTGAGCGCGTCCGTGCCGGAGTAGTAGGCGAGGTCGGTGCG
This sequence comes from Mycobacteriales bacterium, assembly GCA_035636875.1. Taxonomy (GTDB): domain Bacteria; phylum Actinomycetota; class Actinomycetes; order Mycobacteriales; family CADCTP01; genus CADCTP01. The sequence continues at coordinate 7,166 of DASPYH010000150.1, forward strand.
CGCCAGCACGACGGCGCTCGCGGCCACGTCGTCCTTGGCGTCCTTCACGGCGACGATCCGAGGGTGCTCGGCGAGCCGGAGCAGCGTGTCGGTCGCGATCGCGACGCCGGTCCGTCCGGGGATGTCGTAGAGCATCGCCGGCAGGCCGGTGGCGTCGGCCACGGCGCGGAAGTGCGCGAGCAGACCGGCTTGCGGCGGCTTGCTGTAGTACGGCGTCACGACCAGAAGCCCGTCCGCGCCGGCCTTCTCCGCCGCCTGGGCGAGGTGGACGGTGTGCGCCGTGTCGTTGGTGCCGGCCCCGGCCACCACCGCGGCCCGATCCCCGACCGCCTCGACGACCGCCCGCAGCAGCCGCTCC
>DASPYH010000151.1:0-8088 GCA_035636875.1 Mycobacteriales bacterium
GCATTCCCGTGCGCCGCGCCCTGGTCAGCGTGTCCGACAAGGCCGGTCTCGCCGAGCTCGCCCGCGGCCTGCACGCCGCCGGCGTGGCGCTCGTCTCCACCGGTTCGACGGCCGCCCGGATCGCCGAAGCGGGCGTACCGGTGACGCCGGTCGAGGAGCTCACCGGAGTCCCGGAGATGCTCGGCGGGCGGGTGAAGACCCTGCATCCCGCGCTGCATGCCGCCCTGCTCGCCGACCCCCGCGACCCGGAGCACGCCGCGACGCTGGAACGGGAGAAGATCGAACCGTTCCAGCTGCTCGTCGCGAACCTCTACCCGTTCAGGAAGGCGCTGGCGGCCGGCGCCGACGGGGACCCGCTGATCGAGCAGATCGACATCGGCGGTCCCGCCATGGTGCGCGCCGCCGCGAAGAACCACGCCGGCGTCGCCGTGGTGGTCGACCCGGCCGGCTACGACGAGGTGCTCGCCGCCGTCCGGGCAGGCGGCTTCGAGGAGGACGAGCGGCGCCGCCTCGCGGCGGCCGCGTTCGCGCACACCGCGGCGTACGACACCGCGATCGCCACCTGGATGGGTCGACGGCTCGCTCCGGAGCCCGACTTCTGGCCCCGGTACGCCGGGCTCGCGCTCGAGCGTGCGGCGGTCCTCCGCTACGGCGAGAACCCGCACCAGCGCGCCGCCCTCTACATCGACCCGGACAGCACCGGTGGCCTGGCCACCGCCCGGCAACTGCACGGCAAGCAGATGTCCTTCAACAACTACGTGGACGCCGACGCCGCCTACCGGACGGTCTGCGACTTCGCCGACCCGTGCGTCGCGATCGTCAAGCATGCGAACCCGTGCGGCATTGGCCTCGGAGCGGACGACGCCGCCGATCCCCTGGCGCAGGCGCACCGGAAGGCGCACGCCTGCGACCCGGTGTCGGCGTACGGCGGGGTGATCGCGGCCAACCGACCGGTCACCAGACAGATGGCCGAGCAGGTCGCGGAGGCGTTCACGGAGGTCGTGGTCGCCCCGGGCTATCTCGACGGCAGCCTTGACGTGCTCACCGTGAAGAAGGGGCTGCGGCTGCTGGTGGTGGCCGGTCCGCGGCCGAGCGGGGTCGAGTTCCGGGAGATCAGCGGTGGCGTGCTCGCGCAGACCTCGGACCGGCTGGACGCGCCGGGCGACGACGCGGCGTCCTGGCGGCTGGCCGCCGGCGACCCGGTGGACGAGAAGACCCTCGGCGACCTGCTCTTCGCCTGGCGGGCGGTGCGGTCGGTGCGGTCCAACGCGATCCTGCTCGCCGCCGACAGGGCGACGGTCGGAGTCGGGATGGGCCAGGTGAACCGCGTGGACGCGGCCCGGCTGGCGGTCGAGCGGGCGGGTGACCGGGCGAGCGGCGCGGTCGCCGCGAGCGACGCCTTCTTCCCGTTCTCCGACGGGCTCCGGGTGCTGCTCGACGCCGGCGTGCGGGCGGTCGTGCAGCCCGGCGGCTCCGTCCGGGACGCGGAGGTGGTGGCGGCGGCGGAGGAGGCCGGCGTCCCGCTGTACCTGACCGGCACCCGGCACTTCGCTCACTGAGAGCAGCTCCCGCGCCGCGAGGATCGTGGTGCCGGTCCGGACGCGTCCGGCCGGCTGTCAGGATGGCGGTGTGACGGCGACGATCCTCGACGGCAAGGCGACCGCGGCGACCATCCGCGGCGAGCTGAAGGTTCGCATCGAGGCGTTGCGCGAGCGCGGCGTGGTACCCGGACTGGGCACCGTGCTCGTCGGCGACGACCCGGCCAGCCGCGCGTACGTGCGCGGCAAGCACCGCGACTGCGCCGAGGTCGGCATCCGCAGCATCGGGATCGAGCTGCCGGCGACCGCCAGCCAGGCCGAGGTCGAGGCCGCCGTCGACGAGCTCAACGCGGACCCCGCGTGCACCGCGTACCTGGTGCAGCTGCCACTCCCGCCCGGCCTCGACCCGATCCCGGTGCTGGCCCTGATCGATCCGGCCAAGGACGCCGACGGCCTGCACCCGACCAACCTCGGCTGGCTGGCGCTCGGGCATCCCGCGCCGCTGCCCTGCACCCCGCGGGGCACCGTCGAGCTGCTCCGGCGCCACGGAGTGCCGATCGCGGGAGCGCACGCCGTCGTGATCGGCCGCGGCATCACCGCCGCCCGCGCGCTGCCGCTCCTGCTCACCCGGCGTACCGAGAACGCGACGGTGACCGTCTGTCACACCGGCACTCGCGACCTGCCGTCGCTGCTCTGGCAGGCCGACATCGTGGTGGCCGCGACCGGCTCGCCCGGGCTGGTGCGGCCGGAGCACGTCCGGCCGGGAGCGGCGGTGGTGGACGTCGGCATCACCCGGACCGACGCCGGGCTGGTCGGCGACGTCGACCCGGCCGTCCGGGAGGTCGCCGGCTACCTGGCTCCGGTGCCCGGCGGGGTGGGACCGATGACCCGGGCGATGCTGCTGACCAACGTGGTCGAGGCGGCGGAGGCTAGGCTGCCGGCGTGAGTGAGGGCGCGGGCGGCCGGGTCGACCTGCGGCCCGAGCTCGACCCGACGCCGCTCGTGGTCGCGCGCTACCCCGCCGGTTGGTGGCCAGCGGCGGCGGACTGCCCCTTCCTCGCCGCCGTGGCCGAGCCGGGCGAGACGACCGTGGTGGTGCCGGCGGAGACGCTCGCCGCGCTGCCCGCCCCCGACGCGGTGGAGCGCGGCTGGCAGCGGATCACGTTCCCCGGCCCGCTGCCGTGGGAGCTGATCGGCTTCCTCGCCGACATCGCCGGCCGGCTGGCCGAGGCGCGGATCCCGTTCACCTCGGTGTCCGGCTTCACCACGGACCACGTGCTGGTCCGCAGCGCGCAGGCCGATGTCGCCATGGCGGTGTTGCGGGGCCAGCCCGCGCCGGACCTCCGCACGGACGTGATCAACCCGTGAGCGTGCGGCGGGAATGAGTCACGCCGCGTACCCGCGACCCCCGTCGCGCGGCCACGGAACGCTGCGCACGCTCGACCTGCGCAACCTGCCGATCGTGATCGTGCTGTCGCTCGGCGCGACCGGAATCGGGTACTCGGCCGTCGTGCCGCGGCACTGGCTGCGGGGCGTCTTGCTGCTGGCCGGCGCCTGCGTGCTCGCCGGGGTGTTCCGGCTGGTGCTGCCGGCGCGGCAGGCCGGGCTGCTCGCCGTCCGGGGCCGGCTCGTCGACGTCCTGTGCTACTCGGGGTTCGGGATCGCGATCATCGTGCTCGGCCTCGCCCTTCCCGCCTGACCGGCCTCCCCGCGGCCGGCGGTCCGCCCGGCGGCAGGGTTGCGCCCGCCGCGAGGCGGCGGGGAAGCGGCCAGGTAACCTCCGGCCATGACCACCCACCGAGTCACACTGATCCCTGGCGACGGCACCGGGCCAGAGCTGACCGAGGCGACCCGCCGGGTGCTGGAGGCGGCCGCCGCCACGAGCGGGTCGGCCTTCGACTGGGACGTCCAGCAGGCCGGTGTCGAGGTGATGGAGACGGCGGGCACCCCGCTGCCGCCGGAGACGCTCGAGTCGATCAAGCGGAACAAGGTCGCCATCAAGGGCCCGATCACGACCCCGATCGGCACCGGCTTCCGGTCGGTCAACGTCGCCCTGCGCGGCGAGCTCGAGCTCTACGCCTGCCTGCGGCCGTGCAAGACCTACCCCGGCGTCCGGTCCCGGTTCGACCAGGTCGACGTCGTCATCGTCCGGGAGAACACCGAGGACCTGTACGCCGGGATCGAGTACGAGCACGACACGGACGAGGCGAACCGGGTCATCGAGTTCCTCAACGGCCTGCAGAGCAAGCAGATCCGGCCGCACTCCGGGATCTCGATCAAGCCGATCAGCGCGGCCGGCTCGGAGCGGATCATCCGCTACGCCTTTCAGTACGCGAAGGACAACAGCCGCAAGCGCGTGCACTGCATCACCAAGTCCAACATCATGAAGTTCACCGACGGGCTGTTCCTGGCCACCTTCCGGGAGGTGGCCAAGGACTTCCCGGAGATCGAGCCGTGGGAGAACCTCGTCGACGCCACCTGCATGGGCCTGGTGCAGCGGCCGGAGGAGTGGGACGTTCTCGTCCTGCCCAACCTCTACGGCGACATCCTGTCCGACCTGACCGCGGGCATGGTCGGCGGCCTGGGTGTCGCGCCCGGCGCCAACATCGGCACCGACACTGCGGTTTTCGAGGCGACGCACGGCTCGGCCCCGAAGTACAAGGGGCAGAACAAGGTGAACCCGACCGCGATGATCCTGTCCGGCAAGCTCATGCTCGCCCATCTCGGCGAGGACGAGGCGGCACGGCGGCTGGAGGCCGCGGTGGCGGCGGTGATCGCCGAGGGCAAGAGCGTGACGTACGACATGAAGCCGCGCCGCGACGACCCGACGGCCGTCGGCACCAGCGAGTACGCCGACGCGATCATCGAGCGGCTGGAGTCGGGCCGGTGAGCCGGCCGGCCGACCCTGCCGCGGGCGCAGGATCGGGCTTCGGTGCCGCGGGCACAACATCAGGCCATGCCGGGGGCACAAGGTCGGGCAGGGTCTCGGTCATCGGCGCCGGCTTCTACGGCTCGACGACGGCGCAGCGGCTCGCCGAGTACGACATCTTCGACTCGGTCGCGCTGGTCGACATCATCGAGGGCAAGCCGCAGGGCGTCGCGCTGGACATCAACCAGTCCCGTCCGATCGAGGGCTTCGAGACGAAGCTGCTCGGCTCCAACGACTACGACGTCACCGCGGGCTCGGACATCGTCGTGATCACCGCCGGCCTGCCGCGCAAGCCGGGAATGAGCCGGATGGACCTGCTGGAGACGAACGCGAAGATCGTCCGCGAGGTGACTGAGAAGGTGGTCGCCGGCTCGCCGGACGCCGTGCTCATCGTGGTGTCGAATCCGCTGGACGAGATGACCGCTCTCGCCGCCACCGTCTCGGGGCTGCCCCGCAGCCGGGTCATGGGGCAGGCCGGGATGCTGGACACGGCCCGGTTCTGCCACTTCGTCGCCGAGGAGCTCGGCGTGCCCGTCGGGTCGGTCCGGACGCTGACGCTCGGCTCGCACGGCGACACGATGGTGCCGGTGCCGTCCGCGTGCTCCGTCGACGGCAAGCCGCTCGCCGACCTGCTGCCGGCCGACCGGATCGAGGCGCTGGTCGAGCGCACCCGCAACGGCGGCGCCGAGGTGGTGGCCCTGCTCAAGACCGGCTCGGCCTACTACGCGCCGTCCGCGGCGGCGGCCAGGATGGCCAGGGCGGTGGCCGAGGACTCCGGCGCCGTGCTGCCGGTCTGCGCCTGGGTGGACGGCGAGTACGGCATCTCCGGGGTCTACCTCGGCGTCGAGGCGGAGATCGGCGCGGGCGGCGTGAAGAGGGTCGTCGAGCGCGAGCTCACCGGCTCCGAGCGCGCCGCGCTGCGCGAGGCGGCGGAGGCGGTGCGCGCGAAGCAGGCCGACGTCGCGAACCTGTAGCCGTCCGGGGGGCGACGCTCAAGCCGCCCGGGGCTGCCTGGCCGGCGAGGCGGGTGGTGGACCCGTCGGGGTCCTCCGCCTCCGGCGGGGCTCGTTGGACGAAGTCCGGTCGAGGCCGGACCAGCAGCACCACCCGGACGTCCGGGGGTGCGGGGGCCCGGCCCCCGAGGACGGGTCACCGCCTCCGGCGGGGCTCGCTGGACGAAGCCCGGTCGAGAACCGGACCAGCGGCACCACCCGGACGTCCGGGGGTACGGGGGCCCGGCCCCCGGGATCAATGCAGCTTGGCGCCCACCGCGAGCAGCTTCGCGCGGAAGTTCTCGTACCCGCGGTCGAGCAGCGACGCCCCGCTGATCGTCGAGTTGCCCTGCGCGGCCAGCGCGGCCAGCACGTACGAGAACCCGGCCCGCAGGTCCGGCACGTGCAGGTCGGTGCCCTGCAGCTTCGCCGGGCCGACGATGACCGCGGAGTGCCGGTGGTTGCGCGAGCCGAACCGGCACGGCGTGGAGCCGAGGCACTCGGTGAAGACCTGGATCTGGGCGCCGAGCGCGCGCAGCGCCTCTGTATAGCCCAGCCGGTCCTCGTACACCGTCTCGTGCAGGACGGTGACCCCGTCCGCCTGGGTGAGCGCGGTGACCACCGGCGGCTGCCAGTCGGTCATGAAGCCCGGGTGCACGTCGGTCTCCACCACCAGCGGCCGCGGCATCGGCCGCTCGCGCCAGAAGGTGACCTCACCGCCGTCCGAGGAGAACTCGAAGTCGCCGCCGGCTCTGCGGTAGACGTTCAGGTACGTCGACAGGTCACCCTGCCGCACCCCGGACACCGTGATCCGGCCGTCGGTGGCCAGCGCCAGCCCGGCCCAGGACGCGGCCTCGAGCCGATCTGGTATCGCGGTGTAGTCGACTCCACGCAAGTAGTGCACGCCGGTGACCTGCAGTGTGCGGCCGGGGCGGACCGTGATCAGCGCCCCCATCCGCTGCAGCATGCCGATCAGGTCCATGATCTCCGGCTCGATGGCCGCGTTGCGCAACTCCGAGTCGCCGGCCGCGACCACGGCGCCGAGCAGGAACTGCTCGGTGGCGCCGACGCTGGGGAACGGCAGGTCGATGACCGCGCCGCGCAGGCCGCCGGGCGCGGTCAGCTTGTAGCCGGTGTCCGTCCGCTCGGTGGCGGCGCCGAACGCGCGCAGCACCTCGAGGTGGTAGCCGACCGGCCGCTCGCCGATGCTGCAGCCGCCCGGCCGCCAGATCTCGGCCTGGCCGGTGCGGTGCAGCAGCGGGGCACAGGTCAGCACCGGGATCCGGCTGCGCTCGTGGAAGACGGCCAACTCGCCCTGAGCGGCAGCGTGCACGCTCTTGGCCGTGATGGTGACCACACCGCTGGCGGGGTCGGCGCCGGTGGTCGAGCCGAGCGTCTCCACCAGATCGGACACGATGCCGATGTCTCGCACGAACGAGACGTTGCGGATGGTCACCGAGTGCTCGGTCAGCAGCGCCGCGACCATGAGCTTCGGAACCGCGTTCTTGGAGCCGCGTACGGGCACCGTGCCGTAGAGCGGGACACCTCCGGTGATGTGCAGCGTGTCGTCGACGGTCATCGACCTGTCGTCTCCGTTCGGTCGTCCGGGGTCCGGGTTCGACAACCCCGCCCTGTGAGGGGGTTGTTCCCGGTCGGTCGTTGATGACGCTCGCGCGGCGCCCTGCGTTGTCCGCCGGCCGATGAGACTACCCGGCCGGGCCGTTTCCCCCGCGGGGCCGTGCGCCATTACCCTCTGCGAGGCCTTGACGGGGGGCTGGAAGGCCTAGTCGATCCAAGGGGACGCATGTCACACAGCACCCTGCCGGGGACCGGACCGTGGTCGTGGCTGGAGCCAGGACTCTGGGTCTACCGGTCCCGCGAGCTGGACCTGCTGGGACAGGCCGACTCGCTGCTCGCCGACGCGGCGCCGGCCGGGCGGGCGGGCGGCCCGGCCCTCCTCGAGGCCAAGCGCCGGCTGCACGCGGCCGGCATCGGCGCCGCCACCGCGCCGGCTGCCGTCGGCGGAGGCGGGCACCGGTACGTCGTGCAGGTCGCGATCCAGTTCCTGGCCGGCTACCGGGACCTGAACCTGCGCGACGCCGCGCACGTGGGGCACGGCGCGGTGCTCTGTCATGACCCTGAGTGGCACGGCCGGCGCGAGCTGACCGAGGTCATCCGCGGATCGCTGATCGGGCTGGCCGCGACGGAGCCGGCCGGTGAGCCCGACGTCGCCGCCGTCTCCACCCGTGCGGTCCGTACCGCCTCCGGCTGGGAGATCAGCGGCCTCAAGGCATGGGTGTCGCGGGTGCTGGAGGCCGACGCGTTCGTGGTCTTCGCCCGCAGCCCCGAGCATCTGGGCGCCTTCTACGTGCCGGCGGGCTCGCCCGGGCTGTCGGCCATGCCCGCGGGCGGGCCCATGCCGCCCGTCAAACCGGTGCCGCCTGCCGGGCCGCTGCCTGGCGGGCCGGTGCCGCCTGGCGGGCCGACGCCGGCCGTCGCTGCGGTGCCCGCGGTCGGTCGTGTGCCCGGCGGCGGTGCGGTGCCTGCCGTCGGTGCGGCGCCGGTGGGTGGCGCCGCGCTCGCGGGCAGGTGGCACCAGGCGGATCGCTTCGGCCAGAGCGGCTGGTCG
>DASPYH010000152.1:0-7032 GCA_035636875.1 Mycobacteriales bacterium
GCCGCAGATCCGACCTGGCGGGTGCCGGGCTTTCAGGTGGACGAGTTGCTCGGCGTCAGCGCCTCCGGCGAGGTGTGGCGAGCGCGCTCCGTCTCAAGTGGAGAGACGGTGGCACTCAAGCGACTCCACGCACCGGACGAGGCGGCCGCTGCTCGGGTCCGGTGGGCGATGGGGCAGGTCGCCGCCGGCGGTCACCCCCATCTACTGCGGGTGCGGGAGCTGCTGACGGTCGGCTCGCAGACCGTGCTCGTGCTGGACCACGCCGCCGCGGGCAGCCTGCGAGCGCTGCTTCGCCGCCGCGGCAGGCTGCGGCCGGGCGAGGTGGTCACGGTCGTCGCGCCGATCGCCGCCGCGCTGGCCCAGGTGCATGCGGCGGGCCTCGTGCACGGCGCGGTGACCCCCGACAACGTGCTGTTCGACTCGGAGGGCCGGCCGCTGCTGGCCGATCTCGGGGTGAACGGCGCCGCCGCGGCGGAGCCGGCGCAGGCCGCGCCCGAGCACGCCGACCCCTCCGTCGCGCTGGGAGGTCCGCTGACACCGGCCAGCGACGTCTTCATGCTCGCCGCGGTCGCCGTGCACGCGCTGACCGGCGAGCCGCCTTGGCGCGGGACCACCGTCGCCGAGACGCTCGGGCTCGCCGGCGCCGGGGCAGTGCCACAGATCCGGTCGTCCGCCCCCACCACGCCCGGGGTGCTGGTCGACGTGCTCGAGCAGGCGCTGTCGCCGCACCCGGATCAGCGGCCGACGATGGCCGACCTCGCGCTCGACGTGCGGCGGGCAAGCGTGCCGGAGCCGGTTCGGCTCGTCCTGCCCGACGCGACCGTCCGCGGTGCCCGCAAGCCGGCGCCGCCCGATCCACGTCCGACCGGCTCGCCGGCCCGGCGAGGCCCCGGCCCGCGTCACCGGCGGGCAACGCGCCATCGGTGGCCGCGGGTGCTTGCCGGGCGGCGATGGGTGTCGAGTCCGGCGGTCGGCGGCCTCGTGGTCCTGATCGGGCTCGGTCTCGCCGCCCTCGCGTGGGCGGAGGACTCCTCGGTGCCACCGGCCCGGCAGGCGGGCGTCGCTGCCGCGCCGCCGCCCGCGGGGCCCACGGCTCCCGCCTCAGCGGCCGGTCGCTGGCTGCGGGTAGTCGACGGGCTCGACGCGGTGCGGGCGGCCGCCTACGAGCACGGGGACGTCGCGCTGCTCGCGCGGGTCTGGGCGCCGGGCACGCGATTGCGGACCGACTCGGCGCAACTTCAGGCCCTGCTCGCCGCTGGTTGCACGGCGCGGGGCGTACGGCACCGCTTCGGCGAGGTCACGGTGCTGTCGACGGCCGGCCGGCGGGTGCGAATCAGACTCGTCCAGTGGCTGCCGATCTCGCAGCGCGTGCGTCACGGCGAGGTGGTCGGTGAGCTGCCGAGTGGCCCGCCGACGCCCGTCGAGGTGGACATCCTCGCGACGGACGACGGCTGGAGGCTGGCATGACGGCGCGCGGGGCACTTCAGTGGCTACGGGCGGCCGGTCGCCCAGCGCAGCGCCTTCTCGGCCGTGTCGTGCTGGAAGCGGTAGCCCGTGCGTTCGAGCACCCGCGGAAGCACCCGGTGTCCGGAAATGATCCCTTCGTCGGCGAACTCGCCCACTGCGATCCGCAACGCGAAGGCCGGCACCGGAAGGACCGTCGGCCGGCTCAGCACCTCGCCGAGGGCGCGGGTGAACTCCGCGTTGGTGACCGGGTTCGGGCCGGTGAGGTTGACCGGCCCGGTGATCTCGTCCCGGCCGAGCACGTGCTCGATGCCGCCGACCTGGTCGGCAAGGGAGATCCACGACCAATACTGCTCGCCGGAGGCGAGCCGGCCGCCGACCCCGAGCTTGACGAGCGGAAGCAGCCGCCCGACGAGACCGCCCCTCGGCCCGCAGACGAGGCCGGTACGCAGGTGCGCCACCCGGACGCCGGCCTGCTCGGCGGCGACCGTCGCGGCCTCCCACTGGCGGCACACCTCGGCCAGGTAGCTCCCGCCCGGTGGCCCGGTCTCGTCAACCGGGCGGTCGCCGAGGTCGGCGTACCAGTCGACGCCGGAGGAGCTCAGCAGAGCCCGAGGACGCGGTCCGGCGCCGGCGACGGCCTCGCTGACGGTCGTCGTCCCGTCGATCCGGCTGCTGAGGATCGCCCGCTTGTGCTGCGCGCTCCAGCGTCGGTCCCCGACACCCACGCCTGCCAGGTGGACCACGGCGTCGACATCGGACAGCACGGCCGGGTCGAGCTCGTGCCGTTCCGGGTTCCATCGGACCTCGTCCGGCCCCTGCGGCGGCCGCCGGACGATCCGCAGGACGGCGTGCCCATGCGCCCGAAGAGACGGGACCAGGGCAGAGCCGATGAATCCGGAGGACCCGGTGACCGCGACCTTCACCCCGCCGATCCTGCCGGCAGGGCACGCCGCCCGCGACCCGAGCCTGCGGGTGCCGCGCGGCCCGTCTGCTGGCCCGGCCAGCGCTCAGGCGAGGCCGAGCTCCGAGTCGAAGGCACCGCCCTCCAGGCGCTCCTTCACCGTCGCGAGGAAGCGGGCGGCGTCCGCGCCATCGACGATCCGATGGTCGTACGTCAGCGCCAGGTAGGCCATCGACCGGACCGCGATGACCTCGCCCAGGTCCGGGTCGTCCACCACCACCGGCCGCTTGACGACCGAGCCGGTGCCGAGGATCCCGACCTGCGGCTGGTTGATGATCGGCGTGTCGAACAGCGCGCCCCGGCTGCCGGTGTTCGTGAGGGTGAAGGTGCCGCCGCCCAGCTCGTCCGGGCTGACCTTGTTCGCGCGGGTCCGCTCCGCGATGTCCGCGATCTTCCTCGCCATCCCGCCGAGGTTGAGGTCGCCGGCGTCGTGGATGACCGGGACGAGCAGGCCGCGCTCGGTGTCCACCGCGATACCGAGGTGCTCAGCCTCGTGGTAGGTGATCGTGCCGGAGTCGGTGTCGATCGAGGCGTTCACGCCCGGGTGCTGCTTGAGCGCCTCCACGGTCGCCACCGCGAAGAAGGGCAGGAACGACAGCTTCACACCCTCGCGCCGCTCGAAGTCGGCCTTCGCCTGCTGGCGCAGCCGCGCGACTCGGGTGACGTCGGCCTCGACGACGGTGGTCAGCTGGGCGCTGACCTGCAGCGACTCCACCATCCGCCGGGCGATGACGGTGCGCAGCCGGGACATCTTCTCGGTCGTCCCGCGCAGCGGCGAGGGCTCGACCCGCGGCGCGGACGGCGCCCTGACCGCGGCCGACGGGGCCGGCGCCGGGGCGGCGACCCGTGCCAGGCGGCGGTCGCCCTCGGCCGGCTGCACCGCCTGCTCGGCCTGCTCGGCCTGCTCGGCCTGCTCGGCCTGCTCGGGCTGTTCGGCCTGGGCGGCCGGCTCCGGCTGTCGCGACCGGGCCGCCTCGAGCACGTCCTGCTTGCGGATGCGGCCGCCGACGCCGGTGCCGTTGATCGACGTGAGATCGACGCCGTGCTCGGCGGCCAGCTTCCGGACCAGGGGCGTGACGTAGGCGCCCGAGGAGTCCTCCTCCTCGCGCCTCGCCGGCGGCGACGAGGGCTGCTGCCCGGCAGGGGCCGACGGCGCCTGCTGGGCACCGGAGGGCTGCCAGGCGCTCGTGCCCTGGCCGTCCGGCTTCGCCGGGGGCTGTTGCGGGAACGCAGCGGCGGGCTGCGGCGGCGCCGGGGCTTGGGCGGCGGGCTGCTGCGGGGGCGCCTCGGCCGCAGCGGGCTGCCACTGCGGCGCCGGCTGCTCGGCCGGCCCGCCCTGCTCCTCCTGCTGCTGCTGGGGGGCCGGCTGCTCGGGCGACTCCTGCTGCGGGGGCTGCTCGGCTTGGGCGCTGCCGGCCGCGCTGCCGCCCTCGTCGATCACGGCCAGCTCGACCCCGACCTCCACCGTCTCGTCCTCGCCCACCCGGATCGCGGACAGCACGCCCGAGGCGGGAGCGGGGATCTCGGTGTCGACCTTGTCGGTGGAGACCTCGAGCAGCGGCTCGTCGGCCTCGACCTGGTCGCCCTCCTTCTTCAGCCAGCGGGTGACCGTGCCCTCGGACACGCTCTCGCCGAGACGCGGCATCGTGACGGAGACCGACATTGGTCAACGACTCCTTCGGTATCGGGCGGTGGACTCCTGCGTGCGGGCTCAGCCGTGCACGTGCAGCGGCTTGCCGGCGAGAGCGAGATGCGCCTCGCCCACGGCCTCGGACTGGGTCGGGTGGGCATGGATGAGCTGCGCGACCTCGCTGGGCAGCGCCTCCCAGTTGTAGATCAGCTGTGCCTCCGCGGTCAGCTCACCGACGCGGCTGCCGACCATGTGCACCCCCAGCACGGGGCCGTCCTTCTCGCCGACCACCTTCACCGCGCCGGCGGTCTTGAGGATCTGGCTCTTCCCGTTCCCGGTGAGGTCGTAGGTGAACGTCCGGATGGCGTCCGCGCCGTACTTCTCGGCCGCCTCCGCCTCGGTCAGACCGACCGAGGCGACCTCCGGCTCGCAGTAGGTGACGCGGGGCACCCCGGCGTAGTCGATCGGCACGACCGGCAGGCCGGCGAGTCGCTCGGCGACCAGAATCCCCTCGCCGAAGCCGACATGCGCGAGCTGCGGGGAGGGGACGACATCGCCCACGGCCGAGATGGTCGGCACGGTGGTCTGGCAGTAGGCGTCGACCTTGACGAAGCCCCGGTCCAGGGCGACACCGGCCTCCTCGTAGCCGAGATCCTGCGAGACAGGTCCGCGGCCGACGGCGACCAGCAGCAGCTCTGCCTCGAGCTGCTCGCCGCTGTCCAGCGCGACGCGCACGCCTCGCTCGGTGTGCTCCACCCCGCCGAACCGGGCGCCGAGCTTCGCCTTGATACCGCGCCGGCGGAAGGCGCGCTCGAGGAGTTTGGAACTGGCCTCGTCCTCGAGAGGGACCAGGTGAGGCAGCATCTCGACCACGGTGACGTCGGCGCCGAAGGACCTCCAGATGCTGGCGAACTCGACCCCGATGACCCCGCCGCCGAGGATGACGACGGACGCCGGCACCCGCTCGAGCTGGAGGGCATGCTCGCTGAAGATCACCCGGTCGCCGTCGACGTCCAGCCCGGGCAGCGTCTTCGAAACGGACCCGGTCGCGAGCACGACGTGCTTGCCCTGGTAGGTGGTGTCGCCGACCTGCACAGACGTGGGGGACGCCAGCCGGCCGTCGCCTTGGACGAACTCGATGCCCCGGCTCTTGACGAGGCTCTGCAGGCCCTTGTAGAGCCGGTTGACGACGCCCTCCTGGTAGGCCTTCACCGCAGCGGCGTCGATCCCCTCGAGCGAGGTCCGGACCCCGAACTGGGCGCCTTCCCGGGCCAGGTCCGCCACCTCGCCGGCGTGCAGCAGCGCCTTGGTGGGGATGCACCCCCGGTGCAGGCAGGTCCCGCCGAGCTTGTCCTTGTCGATCAGCACGACGCTCATGTCGAGTTCGGCGGCACGCAGCGCGCAGGCATAGCCGCCACTGCCGCCGCCCAGGATGACGAGGTCGACGTCGGTCTCAGCCACCGGGGATCTCCTAGCTGGTCTCGCGGGACCGGAGGCGGTCGCCTCCCGATCACTGCCCATCCCCATTTTGGCACCAAGCGCCGTACACCCGCATCGAGGGGACAGCGGGCGCCGCTCCGTGTCCCGCCGCCGGAGCGGCTCCGCCCGACTCGGCCCGGCCCGGGCTGCCGGATCCGGCGCCCGGCGGTGTCAGCCCCGGTCGGCGATGTCCTCCAGCACGGCGACCAGGGTGCGGACCGGCACGCCGGTGCCACCCTTCGGGGTGAAGCCCCAGGGCTTGCCGGTGTTGAACGCCGGACCGGCCACGTCGACGTGCGCCCACTCGACACCCTCGGGGACGAACTCCCGGAGGAAGAGGCCGGCGGCGAGCATGCCGCCGGACCGGTCGCTGGTCACGTTGGCGATGTCCGCGACGGACGAGTCCAGCTCGCGGCGCAGCTCCTCGGGCAGCGGCATCGGCCACATGCCCTCGCCGACCCGCTCGCCGGCGGCGACCACCCGGTCCCGCAGGCCGTCGCTGCCCATCACGCCCGCGGTGCGGGCACCGAGGGCGACCCGCTGGGCGCCGGTGAGGGTCGAGGTCTCGAGCAGGTAGGAGGGCGAGTCCTCACCGGCGCGGACGATCGCGTCGGCGAGGATCAGCCTGCCCTCGGCATCGGTGTTGAGCACCTCGACACGCTTCCCGCCGTACATGGTGAGCACGTCAGCGGGCCGGTAGGCGGCGCCACCCGGCAGGTTCTCGGCCATCGGCACGGTGGCGACGACCTCGACGGGCAGGTCGAGGGCGGCGGCGGCGACCACGGTGGCGATGACGGCCGCGGCGCCGGCCATGTCGCTCTTCATGTGGTCCATCCCGGCGGCCGGTTTGATCGACAGGCCGCCGGAGTCGAAGGTGATGCCCTTGCCGACGAGGGCGACCCGAGGGCCGCCGCCGGCGTGGCGCAGCCGGACAACCCGCGGCGGCCGGCTGGAGCCGCTCCCGACGCCCAGCACGCCACCGAAGCCGGCCGAGCGCAGCGCCTCCTCGTCGAGCACCTCGACCTCGAGAC
Organism: Mycobacteriales bacterium; assembly: GCA_035636875.1. Taxonomy (GTDB): domain Bacteria; phylum Actinomycetota; class Actinomycetes; order Mycobacteriales; family CADCTP01; genus CADCTP01. The sequence goes on from DASPYH010000152.1 coordinate 6,569, forward strand.
CTGCCGCCCGGCCGGCTTCCTCGGCCCGCCGGGCCAGCTCGGCCGGCGGCAGGTCGTTCGGAGCGGTGTTCACCAAGTCCCGGGCGAGGCTGACGGCGGAGACGAGGACGCTGGCCCGGTGAGCCGCCGAGCGCAGGCCCTCGTCGGACGGGTCGGGCACCAGCACCGCGACCGTGGACGGCGGCGCCGACCGGGACTGGTCCGAGGTGCGGTAGTCGGTGAAGGCGTACGCGCCGAGCAGGGCGCCCTCCCCGGCGGCGGCGACAAGCTCGGCGGGGGGCGGCTGCCCGGCGGCGAGGGCCAGGGTGGTGGCGACGCGGTTGCGCCCGCCCAGCGAACGCGTGGCGGCCCCCGCCGCGCGGCGGATGGCGCCGGCGGTGGTCCTGCCGTTCCCCTCCGGCGCCGACCCCAGACCGACGACCGCGACGACAGGCACCCCGACCGACCCCAGGGTCGCGACCTTG
>DASPYH010000153.1:0-10987 GCA_035636875.1 Mycobacteriales bacterium
GTGGCCTGCGCGCGTTGGAGCCAGCGGCGACGCGCCGGGATCGGGAGCGTCGAGCGGTCGAACTGCCGTTGCTGCTCGACCTGCTCGGCGTCTGCCTTCAGGCAGGCATGCCCATGGTTGCCGCGCTGGAAACGGTCGGGAGGGCACTACCCGGGCCGTTCAGCACCGACCTGGAGGTCGTCGCCGGGCTTCAGCGGCTCGGCTCGACGCCGGCCGCGGCGTGGGCAGATCTCGCCCAGGACGCCGACCTTGCGCCAGTCGCGAGAGCGGTGAGCAGGTCCGCGGAGAGCGGGAGCAGGCTCGCCGCGGCATTCGAACGCCTCGCCGCAGAGCGCCGGTCCGCCCTCGCCGCGAACGCGGAGGCCCGGGCGCGACGCGCCGGCGTCCTGGCGATGGCGCCGCTCGGACTCTGCTTCCTTCCGGCCTTCGTCTGCCTCGGCATCGTCCCGATCGTGCTGTCGCTCGCCGCTGAGGTGCTGCCATGACGGTGCTGCCATGACGGTGCTGCCATGAGCTGCGTGCGGGACTACCGCCTCGGGCGCCACCGGGCACTGCCGGGCGGCCAGGTACGCGAGGGACGGCCCCCGCTTGGGGGGATAGCGGGGGCCGTCGAGGCCCGGCTCCGGGGGGTTGAGCCGGACGTTCTGAGCGGGAACGTATGGAGGCGGCCCCGCTTTGCTCTGTTCTACCCGATCCGACGTCGACTCACACGGGCCCGTCCGCGTGATTCTGCCGGAGTCTCGGCAGGTGATCCTCCTATGCTCTCCAGTGTGCACCGCCGCGCGGCCTTCTTCGACCTCGACAAGACCATCATCGCGAAATCCAGCACGCTGGCCTTCGGCAGGCCGTTCAGAGCCGGTGGGCTCATCAGCCGGCGGGCATCCCTCAAGGCCGCTTACGCCCAGCTTGTCTTCCTCGTCGCGGGGGCGGACGAGGACCAGATGGACCGGATGCGCGACTACATCACCGAGATGTGCACGGGGTGGGACGTCCAGCAGGTGAGGGACATCGTCGCGGAGACCCTGCACGAGATCGTGGACCCGCTGATCTACGACGAGGCGGCCGGCCTTATCGAGGACCACAAGGCGAACGGGTTCGAAGTCGTGATCGTCTCCAGCAGCGGTGAGGAGGTGGTCGGCCCTATCGGCGAGATGGTCGGCGCCGACCGCGTCATCGCGACCCGGATGGTGGTCGAGGAGGGCCGGTACACCGGCAAGATCGACTACTACGCCTACGGCCCGGCCAAGGCGGCGGCGATGCGCGAACTCGCTGAGACCGAGGGTTACCGTCTTGCGGACTGCTACGCGTACAGCGATTCGATCACCGACCTGCCCATGCTCGAGGCAGTGGGCCACCCCGCCGCGGTGAACCCGGACCGCGCGCTGCGCAGGGTCGCCCGCGAGCGCGGATGGCCCGTGCTGGTCTTCACGCGGCCGGTGTCCCTGCGCAGCCGGCTGGCGGGCCTGCGCGGACCGGGGAGGCCGATGGTCGCGGGCACCGCAGTCGGTGTCGGCGCCGCCGTGGCGGGAATCGCCTGGTATGCGGCCCGGCGGCGGACCCGGCTCTGAGCGGCGCGGCCAGGATCCGAGCCACGGGTGGAACCGCTTACGTACTCCCACGGTCTTCCGTCCCGGGGGTATCGGGCGTACAAAGAGGAGCACGGAAGACGGTCCGCAGGTGGACGGAGTCCCCTCGACCAGACTCCGCACACGGACGCCGGGCACCCACGCGCGACCAGCCGCGGGAGGCACGTCGGGGCGGACTTCGGTTCGTGCCCGTCGAACAGAGGTGCACGCCTGGTAACCCGGTCAGTCCGTGGGCGACGGCGCTCCCTAGCTGGGGCGCCGTTCGCATGACGGCGGCGATGACCGGGGGCGTGGGGCCGGCGAGCTGTCCCGGCCGGCCGGCTGTCGATCCGGTGCTGCTCCGGCGGCATGGCCGGCTTGACCTGCGGACGCCGACCCTCCAGGGGCACGCCGTACCGGCTCCCGCTTCAGCCGTGCAGGATCGCCTCGCACACTCCCAGGCCCTCCCGCGCACCGAGTTCCATCGCGCCAGCGCAGTGCCGCAGCCACGCGGCCAGCCCGTCCGGCGTCCCGCTGGCGTAGCCGTCCAACGTGGCGCGGTGCTCGTCGGCGCGCTCGAGGTGCCCGACCTCGGGCACGCTCACCGCCTTGGGATCGACGCCACGGGCGACCAGCGTCAGCCGCTCGGCCGCGCGCGCGACCAAGCCATCGAAAAGGCCGAACGGGGCAAGTGCGGCGATCTCGCCGTGAACGACCGCGGCGAGCAGCGCGCCAGGCGCCTGGGTGCCGCCGGCGAGCAGGCGGGCCAGCACAGCCAACCGGGCAGCGACCTCCGGCCGGCCGGTCGGACGACCCACCCTGTCGTCCGAGGTCGAGCCCGCGGCGGCAAGGACGTGCAGGTGGGCGAGCACCTGCAGCGGCGCCCGCTCCCAGACGGAGACCAGGTCGCCGAGCCGCGCGTTCACTCGGAGGGCGCCCTGCAGAACGGAGGACTCGACGACGCCGGTCCGCAGGTCGGCGAGCGGGACGTCCACGCCCTCGAGGGCCGCGGAAGCCCGCGCGCCGCGAAGTGCGGACTCGGCACTGACCGCAGCACTCTGCCGCCGGAGGACGCGATGGGCCAGCAGCCGGTCGACGCCTTCCCGAGCGGAGCCGAACGCGTCCGCCACGCCGGGCAGGTCGAGCAACGGAGCGAGTGGATCGGGGCCGCCCGGCACCGGGGCGCGAGCGGGCGACGGGACCACTCGGCCAGGCTATCGACCCGCGCTCGCACCCAACGCGCCTGGACGACTGGCCGGCAGACGCAGGCGCGGGCAGGGCGGGTGGAACGACCCGGTCTTGAGCGCGTCGAGCCCCCCGGTCGAGATCGGAGACACGGGCGCGGCGGGAGCCGGAGCACACCACCCCGCGCCCGGTCGGGGAAACACGGGCGCGGGCGAGGCCGGGGCACACAACCCCGCACCCCGGTCGGGGTCGGAGACAGCGGCGCGGGCGGGGCCGTAAGACGACCCCGCCCGCGCCGGTGAGTGGAGGCAGGACCGACGCCGACGTCTCTCCCCGCATGCGCACCCCGCAGTGCACGCGAACGCCGACGCCGGTCCTGCGTCTCGAGGTCGGACCGCCGCCCCCGACGGACGCCCCTCGGAAAGGGGTAGGTCTCTCGCGGGCGTTCGGCGGTACGACGGTCCGACCGGCTCTTGTGCCACCCGGAGCAGCCGCCCCGGTGGCTCGCCGACGGGTCAGTCGACCCGAGGCGCCCCCCTCCGTACGGGACCGCCAGGCGGCCCAGGCACGCCCTGCGCGAGCGGCGGCTGCGTGCCCCGTCCCGGGCCTGACCCGGGCCGACGGCCGGCGACCAGACCCAGCACCGGCCGGGCCAGCCGCTCCAGTGGCCTGGACGGGCGTGGGCCGGTCGCCCGCGGGTCCGGCCTCGGACCGGGACCAGGGCCGGCGTCCGGAGCCGGGCCCGGCACAGGCTCCGGACGCCGCAGTCCCGATGCAGCCGCACGGGCGGGCGCGACGCGCGTCTTGGTGACCGGCAGCAGACCCGAGGGCTGCTGCACCGGCTCCGACGCACGGGCAGCGACCACCCCACCACCCGCCACCGCCTCGGCCGCGCGCGGCGCCGGCTCCGACGCACGGGCAGCGACCACCCCGCCACCAGGCACCGGCTCCGCCTGGCGCGGCGCCGGCTGCAGCCCACGCAACGGCGCGACGCCGCCACCCCGTACGGCTTCAGGTCGGCGCGACAACCGGTCCGGGCGCTGCATCAGCGGCTCCGGCCGGCCACCCAGGGACTCCCGCCGGCCACCCAAGGGCTCCCGTCGGCCACCCAGCCCGTACGGCGGCCGCGGCGCGGCGTCCCGGCAGGCATGCACGATGGGGCCCAGCAGGTCCTCCATCCGCGCCAGCGGACGGCGCACCGGTGCGGGCGGCACCAGCCACCGGGTCACCCCGGGCGGTTCCGGTCCGAGCAGCGGCACAACGAGCAGGCCGCTGCGGCGCACCACAACGTCCGGCGCATCCGGTGCACCGCCGCCCACCCAGATCGAGGTCTCCGGCCGGCAGCCCGCCGCCGAGGCGAGCCAGGTGGACGACGTCGGCCACGGCTCGAGCTCGGCGACGGCCGCCCGGGCGGCCGCGGCGTCCCGCGCCGAAGCCTCGCGGCGGCCCGCGCGGCCCCGACCGACCCCACCGGCCGCACCGGCCGCACCCGACCCCGCGGACCGCGGGGACGCGGCGGACCGCGGCGCCGGAGCACCGGACCCCGCCTCGGCGACGTCGGACGGACGCCGGTCGAGCGCCGAGACGAGGAAGAGTAGGCGACCCGCCACGGTGGCGATCACCGGAGGTGGCTCGTGGCCCATCATCTCGAGCCGGCCGAGGGCCTCGCGGCCGCCCCGCTCGGGCACGTCCAGGAGGTCGAAGCACCACCCGACGGGCAGCACGATCGCGGCTTCGGGGTGGGTGCGCCAGCGGTCGCGGACCCGTTCCGGATCGCTGGTGGCGGCCAGCCAGGACGCGTCGGCAAGGGCGTGCCACCCGGGCTCCGGGCAGTGCCGATCCCCGCAGGAGCACCGTCCGTCCTCGGCGAACGCGCCCGGCACCACCGGCCATCCCCACCGGTCGACCAGCAGGCGGAGCGTTCGCGCCACCCGTTCCGGACTCGTCGGCAACCGCCCGCGTCCCCGGGCCCCCGTACCCGACCCGCCGGCGCCCCGAAGGGTCACCGCGCGCGCCGCCTCCCAGGGCCGCGGTCCCCCCGCGGCGTCCTCTGCGTGCTGGTTCTCACCTCCGATCGGTGCGTCGCCAGCGGCTCCATCCGCGTACCGCGGCTGCGCCACAGTTGTCGCCCTCCTCGACCCGAGCGGGTCTGTCCCCCGCGTTGTGGTGACTCACCGTGGCAGAGGGGCCACAACCGCGCACGCTCTCGTGCGGTTGCCTTCTCCACACATCGGCCACACTGTTGACCTGCGCCGACGACTACGCGGAGTAGGAATTCCACCAACGCTCGGGCCGCCCAATCCAGGATCCGGCCGGACGACGAAGGAGAATCGAACTCCGGACGTCTCGGCGTCCGCGCACACCAGGCAGGGAGAGCGGGTGCCTCGAACACGCAAGACGGGGTCGAAGGCCGAGCGCGACGCGCTGCGGCAGGAGATGCTTGTCGGCGGGTGCTCCCTTGAGCTGATCGCGACCGAGATGGAGCGCCGGTGGGGTTTCCGGCCGCGGGAGGCCTACCGGCACGCGCACGGGTGGAGCCAGGACGAGGTCGCCGCGCGGTTCACCGAGGTCGCTGAGCGGCTGGGCGGAGATCGCGAGCCGGTCGCCGGTGGCCAGCCGGCGCCGCCGCAGGCGCCGATGATCGGCACCCGGATCGGCGAGTACGAGCGGTGGCCGCATGGCGGCCGGCGCCCGTCACCGTACGTGCTGACCGTGCTGGCGGCCGTCCTCGACACGACCGTCGAGCGGCTACTGGACTACGACGACCACCGGCACCTGCCTGAGCAGGAGCGGACGGTGCTGGCCGCGGTGCTCGCCGCGGGCATGCCGGCGGTCCCGCCAGCGTCGACCTCGGCGCCGGCGGCGGGCATCGCGCGGCTTCAGGCAGCCGGCCCGCGGGCCGCGACACCGCTCCCGACCGGTGCACCGGCGCCCCTCGGACGACGCGCCGGCGCCCGCGGCGGTACGGTCCGCGGACTGCGGGCGATACCCGACGGCGCCGCGGACGTTGACGCCGGCCCTCAGCTGCCCCGACGCGTCCCGCAACCGGTGCCCCCGCCGCTGGCGGAGTCGCCGCTGATCCCGGTGGCCGTGGACCCGGCCGCTCTGGACGAGGCCGCAGCGGCACGCCGGCACCGGAGGGAGAGCCTGCTGTCCGGGTCCGGGTCGGCTGAATCCCCCCGGGTGGAGGAGGAGGTCATCATGGACGCAGCCGGCCAGTCGGCCGAGTTCGGCGAGTGGGCGGAGGCGACCAACGTCGGCTCGACCACGCTGGAGCAGCTCGACGAGGACGTGCGCGGCATCGCCCGTGGCTACCTGAGCAACCCGCCGCTGCCCCTGATGCTGGCGACCCTGCGGGTCCGCAACCGGGTCTTCACGCTGCTGGAAGGCCGCCAGCATCCCGACCAGACCAGGCACCTGTACGTGACCGCCGGTCGGCTGTGCGGCCTGCTCGCCTGGATGGCCGGCGATCTCGGGCGGCATGCCGAGGCGGAGACGCAGGCACGGACCGGCTGGTTGTGCGCCGAGCTCGCCGGCGCCGATGGGCTGCGCGCCTGGATCCGGGCGACGCAGAGCAAGGTGGCGTACTGGGACGGGCGGGTCCGCGAGTCCGCGCGGGTGGCCGAGGACGGGCTGCGCTTCACCCCCGCCGACAGCGTGGGCGTGCTGCTGGCGAGCCTGGCCGCGCGGGCGTGGGCGAGGCTCGGCAACGCCGACGACGCGCACGCGGCCCTGCGCCGGGCCGAGGAGGAGCGGGCCCGGGCCGGTGCGGACGAGGTCGGGGGCCTGTACGGGTTCAGCGAGGCGCAGCAGAGCTACCTCGCCGGCACCACCCACCTGTGGCTGCACGAGCCGGCGGAGGCGCTGCAGGCCGCCGACCGGGCGGTCTGGTTGTACGAGGTCGGCGAGCCGGCGGATCGCTTCTACGGCGCCGAGATGCTGGCGCTGATCGACGCTGCGACCGCGCACATGCAGGCGGGCGAGCTCGACGGGGCGTCCGAGAAGCTCGCGCCGGTGCTCTCGCTGCCTCCGGATCAGCGGCTGGAGACGTTCACCCAGCGGCTGGGCGAGATGCGCGACGGGCTGCGCCGCAGCCGGCACGCCCTGAGCCGGCCGGCGGCGGACCTCCAGCGGCAGATCGAGGACTTCCGCGCGGGCGCGCTGGGCCAGTACCTGTCCCGCTAGTGCGGTGACCACTTACGTTGACCGGCGTGCGAGTGAGGAGTTGCTCCGCCGACTGCGCACTTCGGGGAACGGCTGAGCAGCTACAGCTGCTCACCGGACGGGCGATCTGCGCACTCGCGGTCGCGGTGCCGACCGGCGAACCTTAGTGGTCACCGCGCTAGCCGGCCCGAGGCCGGCGCAGGCCGCCGGCCGGCCGGGGACGGCCAGCCCGCTGAGCGCATCCCGGCGCCCGCTCGGCGGGAGCAGCCGGGTGCGGGTGACCATTGTCACCGGCCGGTAATAGGGTCGGCACGACGAGCCAGCCACGGCGGCCCACCGCGGGGCCGACGTACGGGAGGAGCGCCGTGACCGAGACGAGCAGCGACGCGACACTCTCCAACCTGCTGCACGAGAGTCGCCGCTTCCCGCCACCCCCGCAGCTCGCCGCCCAGGCCAACGTCAAGGCGGACGCGTACGAGCAGGCCGCGACCGACCGGCTCGGTTTCTGGGAGGAGCAGGCCCGCCGGCTGACCTGGGCCAAGCCGTGGGACGCCGCGCTGGAGTGGGAGGCGCCATTCTCCCGCTGGTTCGTCGGCGGCCGGATCAACGCCGCGTACAACTGCGTCGACCGGCACGTCGAGGCCGGCCGGGGCGACAAGGTCGCCTTCCACTGGGAGGGCGAGCCGGGCGACACCCGCACGATCACCTACTCCGACCTGCTGCGCGATGTCTGCCGGGCGACGAACGCGCTGGTCGAGCTCGGTGTCCGCAAGGGCGACCGGGTCGCCGTCTACATGCCGATGATCCCGGAGACCGTGGTCGCGATGCTCGCCTGCGCGCGGCTGGGCGCGCCGCACACCGTGGTCTTCGGCGGCTTCTCCGCGGACGCCCTGCGCGGGCGGGTGATCGACTGCGAGGCGAAGCTGGTGATCACCGCCGACGGCGGCTACCGGCGCGGCGCGGCCAGCCCGCTGAAGCCGGCGGTGGACGAGGCGCTGCTCGAGGCCCCGACCGTCGAGCACGTGCTGGTGGTTCGCCGGACCGGACAGGACACGCCGTGGACCGAGGGTCGCGACCACTGGTGGCACGATCTGGTCGACGGGCAGTCCGACCGGCACGAGGCCGAGCCGCACGACGCCGAGCACCCGCTCTACGTGATGTACACGTCGGGCACCACCGCGAAGCCCAAGGGCATCCTGCACACCACCGGTGGCTACCTGACGGCCGTGTCGTACACGCACTTCGCGGTCTTCGACCACAAGCCGGAGACGGACATCTTCTGGACCGCCGCCGACATCGGCTGGGTCACCGGCCACTCCTACATCGTCTACGGCCCGCTCTCCAACGGCGCCACCAGCGTGATGTACGAGGGGACCCCGGACACCCCGCACCGCGGGCGGTGGTGGGAGATCGTGCAGAAATACGGCGTGACGATCCTCTACTGCGCGCCGACCGCCATCCGCACCTTCATGAAGTGGGGCGAGCAGGAGCCGGCCCGCTTCGACCTGTCCAGCCTGCGGCTGCTGGGGTCGGTGGGTGAGCCGATCAACCCGGAGGCCTGGATCTGGTATCGCAAGCACATCGGCGGCGACCGCACGCCGGTGGTCGACACCTGGTGGCAGACCGAGACGGGTTCGATCATGATCAGCCCGCTGCCCGGCGTGACCGTGACCAAGCCGGGCGCGGCGATGAGGCCGCTGCCCGGCGTCAGCGCCGAGGTCGTGGACGACACCGGACAGCCGGTCCCGCACGGGGGCGGGGGCTACCTGGTGCTCACCGAGCCGTGGCCCGCGATGCTGCGCGGCATCTGGGGCGACCCGGAGCGCTACAAGGAGACCTACTGGTCGCGCTTCCCGGGCGTCTACTTCGCCGGCGACGGTGCGAAGAAGGACGAGGACGGCGACATCTGGCTGCTCGGCCGGGTCGACGACGTCATGAACGTCTCCGGCCACCGCATCTCCACCACGGAGGTGGAGTCGGCGCTGGTGTCGCACCCGAAGGTGGCCGAGGCGGCGGTGGTCGGCGCGACCGACCCGACGACCGGGCAGGGCATCGTCGCGTTCGTGATCGTCCGCGGCTCGGTGGGCGAGGACGAGGCGGCGGGCAACGCGCTGGTCAGGGAACTGCGCGGGCACGTGTCGAAGGAGATCGGCCCGATCGCGAGGCCGCGGCAGATCATGGTCGTGCCGGAGCTGCCGAAGACCAGGTCCGGCAAGATCATGCGCCGGCTGCTGCGCGACGTCGCGGAGAACCGGCAGCTCGGCGACGTGACCACGCTGACCGACTCGTCGGTGATGGACATGATCTCGGAGCGGCTTCCGTCCACCAGCTCCGAAGAGTGATCATCGCCGTCCGGAGGTAGCGTCCGGTCCGTGGACGTCATCGGCTCCGGGCCGCAGCGGCCGCCCCGGGCCGCGGTACCGCGAGCGCTGAGCGCGGCCAGCCGACGCCTGCTCGGTGCCCGAGTCGGCGGCTACCGCCGGCCGGGTGGGCCAGAGACCGTCCGGCCGGATCTCGCCAGCGCCCCGCCAGGCGACCCGACCGACCTGATCGACACGTGGGCGGGCGAGCGGCGCGACGGCGGTCGGGGCAGCGAAGACCGGTTCGACGGCGGCCTCGGCGAGCGGCGCGACGGCGGTCGGGGCAGCAGCGAAGACCGCCGCGACGGCGGCCTGGGCGAGCGGCGGCGCCGCCCGAGTTCACCGCGTCGGCGCGCTGGCACCGCCGCGGCCGTCATCCTGGTCGCGGCCGGCGCGCTGCTCGCGCTGCGGGCCGGCGCCGAGCCGGTCCCGCCGCGCGAGCCGGCGGCGGCCGCCCCGACGGACGACGCCGGCACCCGCTGGGATCACGGCTTCTCCCTGCCGGTGCCGCCGTTCGACCGGTTGCCCGGGCATACCCCGATCCCGCCGCCGACGCTGCTCCCCCACGACAGCGAGCTGGTGACCGGCCGGCTGCCCGTGGTCGGCGGTCGCGCGGGCCGGCCGGCCGCGGAGCGCTCGGCCGAGCTGGTGATCGGCCGCTACTGCCGGGAGCCGGACCGGCTCGTCGCAGATGTCGAGCCGGACCCGAACTGGCAGCGGGTCACCGCCCGGGTCTACTCCAAGAGGCGCAGTGGCGACCCGCTGGTGATGCTGTTCCAGCTGCGGTGGACCGGTCGTGCCTACGTCTGGTTGGGATCGCTGCCGGAGCTGGCCTCCTGCGGGTGACCCAAGCACCGGCGTGCGGAGATGTCCTGGCGGCGGGCGGGACAGAGCCCGCACTCACTCGTCGGTGAGGCCGGCCTCCTCGAGGTCGACCGAGCGCTGCACCTGGCGCCGGACGTGCTCGCTGATGGTGCCGGCGTCCCGCAGCCGCAGCAGCTCCGCGGTCTGCACCGCGAGCAGGTCCCGGCGCAGGTCCCGGTAGACACGCCCGGCCGACAGGGGTCCGCCGGCCGGGTCGGGCGGGTCCCGCACCGACCCGTCCGTCCGCGCGGTTCGCTCGAGCCGCTGCCGGCTGCGCTCCACCTGCTGGTCTAGGGCGGCCAGCAGGCGGTCGGCGACCGCCGGCGGCGTGCCCCTCAGGTCGAGCAGCTCCTGCAGCCGGGCCCGCGCGGCGGCCGCGACCGCGTGCCGGGCCACCGCCTCCTCCCGCTCGGCGCGCGCCGGGTCGTCGGACACCCCGAGCCGGCGCACCAGCGGCCGCAGGGTGAAGCCCTGGACCACCAGCGTCAGGATGATGCAGCTGGTCGCCAGCACCAGCAGCAGGTCCCGTTCCGGGAACGGCCGGCCGCCGGCGACCGCCAGCGGGATCGACAGGGCGGCGGCCAGCGGCACCACGCCCCGGGTGCCGGCCCACCAGACCACGGCGATCGCCTGCCACGGAGGCCACTCGACCGGCTGCCGGCCGCGCCCGGCACGGACGGCGGAGCCGACCAGCCGCGGCAGGTAGGCCACCGGGAACACGAACGCGATGCGGGTCAGCAGCAGCACGCCCGTCAGCGCGAGCGCCACCCAGACGAAGCCGGGGTCCTCGGCCGGCAGGTGCCGGACCAGCCCTGGGAACTGCAGCCCGATCACGGCGAACACCACGCT
>DASPYH010000154.1:0-2448 GCA_035636875.1 Mycobacteriales bacterium
CGGTCGACGGTGTACCGCTCGGCGTGCCGTACACGCTGCTCGCGATCGGCGACCCGCCGACCCTGGCGACCGCGATGCAGATCCCGGGCGGCGTGGCCGACACCGTCCGCCGCGCAGGCGGCGAGGCTCGGATCGGGCAGCAGAAGAAAGTGGTGATCCACGCGTTGCGGACGCTGCGACCGCCTCAGTATTCTCGGCCGGCCGACGGGGGCCGGTGACCGCGCGCCCCGATTCGGGACCGCCGCGAGGCAGCGAGAGAGGACACCGTGACCACCCCCGACGACTTGAGATACACCGCCGAGCACGAGTGGGTTCGCGCTGGCGACGGCGGTGCCGTCCGAGTCGGGATCACCGACTACGCGCAGGACGCCCTCGGCGACATCGTCTTCGTGTCGCTGCCCGCGGTCGGGACGAGCGTCGGGGCGGGCGAACCTCTAGGCGAGGTCGAGTCGACCAAGAGCGTCTCGGACGTCTTCTCGCCGGTCGCCGGCACCGTCAGTGCCCGGAACGAGACGCTGGAGTCGCAGCCGGAACTGCTCAACTCCGACCCGTACGGCGAGGGGTGGATCGTCGAGATCGAGGTCCCCGACCCCGGGGCGCTGGACGCGCTGCTCGACGCGGCGGCCTACCGGGCCCTGCTCGACGAGGGCTGAGCCCGGCGTCCGGCCGGCCTTCCGCGACACACCCGACGCGTCACCCTCCAGTACCGGTTGACCCCTGTCGAACCGGCTGACTACGCTCGCTCGACCGGTCGAGAGCCCCTCGACGAGAGCGACCACGTGGGAGGCGAGCCCGACCGTGTTCTGCACCCGGTGCGGCCACGAGAACCCCGACGACGCGCGCTTCTGCGCGCAGTGCGGTGCACCGCTGTCCCGGTCGGACTACCCGGCCTCGCCGGACGCCACCTCGATCTTCGCGCCCGGCACGTTCGACGACGGCGGCGGCGGCGAGGAACAGTCCGAGGAGCACGCCGGCGCGGTCGACGCGCTGCCGCCCGGCTCGGCGCTGCTGGTGGTCAAGCGCGGCCCCAACGCGGGCAGCCGCTTTCTGCTCGACCAGGACGTCACGACCGCTGGCCGGCACCCGGACAGCGACATCTTCCTTGACGACGTGACCGTCTCCCGCCGGCACGCGGAGTTCCGCCGGGAGGGCGGCGGCTTCGTCGTGCACGACGTCGGCAGCCTCAACGGGACCTACGTCAACCGGCAGCGCATCGACGTGGCGGCGCTGTCCGGCGGCGACGAGGTGCAGATCGGGAAGTTCCGCCTGCTGTATCTGGCCGGGGCGCGTGCCGCCGGCGACGAGCAGGCCGGGTTCGCCACGAGGTGACCGGATGAGCGCGGCGGGGGCGCACGCTCGGGCGTCGTTGAGCATCGGGGAGGTGCTGGGCCAGCTGCGCCCGGAGTTCCCGGACATCACCATCTCCAAGATCCGCTTCCTGGAGGCTGAAGGGCTGATCCGGCCGGAGCGGACCGCGTCGGGCTACCGGAAGTTCTCCTCCGGGGACGTCGCCCGGCTCCGGTTCGTGCTGGCCGAGCAGCGCGACCACTACCTGCCGCTGCGGGTGATCAAGGAGCACCTCGACGCGATCGACCGGGGCCTCGAGCCGCCGGAGCGCGGTCCCGGCACGGCGACCCGGCGCGCGCCGCGCACGCTGGTCGCCGCGGAGAGCCTGCCGGGGCCGGAGGCGTTCCTGCCCGAGCCGTCGGAGGTCCGGCTCAGCCGCGAGGAGCTGCTCGCGGAGGCCGGGCTCGAGGGCGATCAGCTCGACCAGCTCGAGCAGTTCGGCCTGCTGATCCGGCGCGGGAAGGGCGGCTCGTACGACGGGGACGCGCTGGCCGTCGCGAGGACGGTGGCGGAGATGGGCCGGTTCGGGATCGAGCCGCGGCACCTGCGGGCGTACAAGACGGCGGCCGACCGTGAGATCGGCCTGTTCGGCCAAGTCGTGACGCCGCTGGCCCGGCAGCGCAACCCCGAGGCGCGCGGCCGCGCGGAGGAGGCGGTCCGCGAGCTCGCCGCGCTGTCCGTGCGGCTGCACGCCTCGCTCGTCCGGGCCGGCCTGCGCGCCGAGCTGGGCGGTTGAGGCCCCGGTTGGCGGCGCGGACTCAGGGCTGAGCCGGCCGACACGGGGCAGACCCCGGGGTCCGGCGCGGCCGGCCGCCACCGTGTAGCGTCGATCGGGCAGTCTGCTGTTGGGGAGGCGTCCGCTGTGAACGAGCTGCGTGTCGTGGGTGTCCGGGTGGAATTGCCCGTGAACCAGCCGATAGTGCTGCTCAAGGAGGCGGACGGCGACCGCTACCTGCCGATCTGGATAGGCGCCGTCGAGGCCTCCGCGATCGCCTTCGAGCAGCAGGGTGTCCGTCCCGCGCGCCCGCTGACCCACGACCTACTCCGCGACGTGATCGGAGCGCTCGGCGCCCGCCTGGAAGCCGTGCACATCACCGACCT
>DASPYH010000155.1:0-2334 GCA_035636875.1 Mycobacteriales bacterium
CGGGGCGTTCGTGCCCAAGCCGCACACCCCCTTCCAGTGGGCGGCGCAATGCGACCCGGATACGGTCCACCGGCGGCTTCGCCTGCTGCGGGAGGCCATCAACTCCGACCGGTCGCTTGGCCGCGCGATCGGCTACCGCTACCACGACGGGCAGCCGTCCATCGTCGAGGGCCTGCTGTCCCGTGGCGACCGCCGGGTCGCCGCGGTGATCCGCCGGGTCTGGGAGGACGGCGGCCGCTTCGACGGGTGGAGTGAGCACTTCTCGTACCGGCGCTGGGTGGACGCGGCCGCGGCCGTGCTGCCGGACCTCGGCGTCAGCCTGGACTGGTACACGACCCGGGAGCGCGGCGGGAGCGAGGTGCTGCCCTGGGACCACCTGGACTCCGGCCTGGACAAGGAGTGGCTCTGGGATGACTGGCAGGACGCGATCGGCGAGCGGGAGCTGGACGACTGCCGGTGGACACCCTGCTACGACTGCGGGGTGTGCCCGGGCATGGGCACCGAGATCCAGGTCGGCCCGACCGGCAGGACGCTGCTGCCGATGCCGACCGTCCGCCCCGTCTCGGCGGGAGCTTGACGCTCACCTGTGGATGGCGTCAGCGGGAGTGGACGATGAGCGAGGACGATGGATCTCGGAAGGAGGTGCCGATGACCGCCGAGCTGGTCGAGGACGTGACGCTGCGCACGCCGAGGCGGCGTCCATGGAGCTGGGACGATCTGCAGGACATCCGGGACGACGGGCACCGCTACGAGATCATCGACGGGAGCCTGCACGTGGGGCTCGGGACGCCCGCCGTGATCGTGCACGCGCTGGACGGCAGGATCTATCGCGAAGTGGTGACCGTGTCCGCCGGGGAGGCGGTCACGGTTCACGTGCCGTTCCAGGTCGAGCTGCGGCCGGCCGGGTTGGTCGGCCCGAGGCGGAGGCGCTGACGCTGGCTCGGCAACCGGAGGGGCCGGCGCCGCCGCCGGTCGTGCAGCGGGTGCGGCTGCGGTACGCGAAGCGTGGCCGGCTGCGGTTCAGCTCCCACCGCGACTTCGCCCGTGCCTTCGAGCGGGCGTTGCGTCGCGCCGGGGTGCCGGTCGCGTTCTCGGCCGGGTTCACCCCGCATCCGAAGGTGTCCTACGTCGGGGCCGCGCCGACCGGCGTCGCGAGCGAGGCCGAGTACCTGGAGCTGGGGCTGGCCGAGCGGGTCGATGTCGAGCGGTTGCGGAGGGCGCTGGACGAGTGCCTCCCACCCGGCCTCGACGTCCTGGAATGCGTGGAGGCCGTGCCCGGCACCGGTGGGCTCGCCGAGCGGATCGACGCGAGTGCCTGGCAGGTGGTGCTGCCGGGCGTCGACCTGGCCGCCGCGGCGGCCGCGGTGCGGGCGTTGCTGGACCGGGACGCGGTCGAGGTGGAGCGGCGGACCAAGGACGGCCGGCGCCTCCTTGACGCCCGCGCGCCGGTGGTCAGCCTGGTGGCGGGCGCGCCGCCCGGGGGGTCCGCCGCGTCCTGTGCGATACTGGAGGTGGTCGTCCGGCAGGTCACACCTGCCGTTCGACCCGACGACGTGCTCGCCGCGCTGCGTGCCGTCGCCGGCCTCGCGCCGACCGGCCCACCACGGGCCACCCGGTTGGCACAGGGCCGGCTGGACGACCGCGGCCGGCTCGCCGACCCGCTCGCGCCGGACCGCACGGCGGTCCTCCCGGCCATCGAGGCCGAGAGTGCGCCTCGCCCGGACGAGCAGGCGACGCCGTCGCTCGGCTCCACCTCCGCGGGCTGATCGGGCTCCGACCGGCCCGCGGGACCACGCAGACTTGCGCGGTGCGCCCTCGCTCGCGAGTGGCCGCCGCCGAAGACCGCCCCCGTGCGGTCGCGTACCCCCCGGTGCGCGCCCGGGGGACGAAACGGAGACAACCGGATGCTCGACACCGAGCCAAGCGGCGCCGGCGGGGACGACACCCGCCGCACCGACAGCACAACCACCGACAGCACAAGCACAGACACCGCCGCCACAGACACCGCCGGGCAGACGCCCCCGCCCCGGACACGCCGGCGGCGTACCCCGGCCGCCGGCGGCGGGGACGAGGCGCTCGAGGCGCCGGCCCCTCGGCGGCGTACTCGCAAGGCAACCCCGCCTCAGGTCGAGGTTGAGACTTCCGCCGCCGAGCCGGTCTCGCCGGCTCGGCGCACCCGCGCCCGGAAGGCGACCGTCCCGCCCGCGGACCCCTCGGGCCCCGCTGGCGGCGTTCCCGCCGGCGCCGGTGCGGCTGCCGACCCTGCAGGGGACGGCGGCACGGCCGCCGCCGCCGCGCCCGGTGAGCCGCCCTCGGGCGAAGGGCCCAGTCGTG
>DASPYH010000156.1:0-5230 GCA_035636875.1 Mycobacteriales bacterium
CCTGCACCGCGCGGCGACCACGCTGGTGGCGGTGGGCGCGGACGCGGCCAGCGTCGAGCCGTGCCCGCCGGCGTGGGACGTGACGAACCTGCACACCGTGGCGACCGCGCTGGTCGCGGCGGCGAGCCGCCGGGAGGAGACCCGCGGCTGCCACTGGCGGGAGGACTTCCCCGACCGCGACGACGCCCGCTGGCACGGGCACCTGCTGGCGGGGCTCGGCCCCGACCGCGTCCTCACCGAGACCTACCAGGCGGTCGCGGTATGACCGGGTCCAAAGCCACCCCCGCGGGCCGGCCCGCGGGGGTGGCAGGTCAGGGTGCATGGCCGGCTCGCCCCGGGCCGGCCGCCCGCCCGCCGTGCCATGCCGACCGGGCGGGCGTGGCGATGACAGCGACCGACGGGCTGGTGGCCGCCGGGCTCGACCCGACCGCGGTCGAGGACCTCGTCCGGCGTGCGCTGGCCGAGGACCTCGCCGGCGGTCTCGACGTGACCACCGCGGCCACCGTCCCGGCCAGCCGCAGCGACACCGCCGACCTCGTCGCCCGCGCCGACGGGGTGGTCGCCGGCCTGCCGGTCGCCGCCGCGGTCTTCGAGCTCGTCGGCAGGGCGGCCGCCGACGCCACGGGTGACCCGGTGCGGGTGGACCTGCGCGCGGCCGACGGCGATCCCGTCCGCCGGGGCGACGTGCTCGCCACGGTCACCGGGCCCACCCGGGCGCTGCTGTCCGCCGAGCGCACCGCGCTGAACCTGCTCTGCCACCTGTCCGGCGTCGCCACCACCACCGCCGCCTGGGTCGCCGCCGTCCGGGGCAGCGGCGCGACCGTCCGGGACACCCGCAAGACCCTGCCCGGCCTGCGCGCCCTGGAGAAGTACGCGGTGCGCTGCGGCGGCGGCACCAACCACCGGATGTCGCTGTCCGACGGCGCGCTGGTCAAGGACAACCACGTGCTGGCCGTCGGCGGCGTCGCCAAGGCCTTCGCCGCTGTCAGAGCCGCGTACCCCGGCCTGCCGGTAGAGGTGGAGTGCGACTCGGTGGACGACGTGCGGGAGGCGGTCGCCGCCGGCGCCGACGAGATCCTGCTGGACAACATGCCGCTGGACGCCCTGCGCGCCGCGGTCGCGCTCACCCGCCCGGCCGGCGTCCGGACCGAGGCCAGCGGCGGGCTGACCCTGGACCGCGCGGCCGCGGTCGCGGCGACCGGGGTCGACTTCCTCGCCGTCGGCGCGCTCACCCACTCGGCTCCGGTCCTGGACATCGCGCTGGACCTGCACGATCCCCGGGGGCGCTGATCAGCCGTGCTGCTCGCAGTCGACATCGGCAACACCAACACGGTCCTCGGGGTCTTCGACGGCGACGCGCTGGTCGAGTCCTGGCGGGTGAAGACGGACGCCCGCGACACCGCGGACGAGCTCGCGCTCACGTACGGCGGATTGCTGCACGATACCAAGATCGACGCGATCGCGGCCTGCTCGACGGTCCCCGCCGTTCTCGGCCAGCTGCGGATCATGCTCCAGCGCTACTACCCGGGCGTGCCCACGGTCGTGGTGGAGCCCGGCGTGCGCACGGGCGTCCCGCTGCTCTACGACAACCCCAAGGAGGTCGGCTCGGACCGGATCGTCAACGCGCTGGCGGCGCACCACCTCTACGGGGGGCCGGCCATCGTCGTCGACTTCGGCACCTCGACGAACTTCGACGTCGTCAGCGCCAGGGGCGAGTTCCTCGGCGGGGTGCTCGCCCCCGGGATCGAGATCAGCATCGACGCGCTCGCCTCCCGGGCCGCCCGGCTGGTCAAGGTCGAGCTGACCCGGCCCCGGTCGGTGATCGGCAAGAGCACGGTGGAGGCGCTCCAGTCGGGGATCCTGTACGGCTTCGCCGGCCAGGTCGACGGCCTGGTCCGCCGGATAGCCGCGGAGTTGCGCGCCCGCCCGGCTGTGGTCGCCACCGGCGGGCTCGCGCCGATCGTCATCGCGGAGAGCGAGACGATCCAGGCGCACGAGCCCGACCTCACCCTGATCGGGCTGCGGCTGGTCTACGAGCGCAACGTGTAGCGCTGGCAGGTCGTCACGTACGGCATCGAGAAGTACTGCCGGCCGACCAGGGCCGGGTGGGTGCGCGCCAGCTCGGCGACCCGGCCCAGCAGCGCGTCCCGTTCCGCCGGGTCCATCCGGATCACGTAGCTGCGGGACCCGACCAGGTCCAGCAGCCCGGCGACGTCCAGCGGCTGGTCGTGCTCGGCCCGGAACACCTCGGCCGGACCGAACATCGGCCCGAGGTCCCACGGCTCCTGGCTGAGCGCGACGCTCGCGTGGTCGCCGGTCTCCTCGATGACCTCGGACAGCGCTCGGACCCAGGACACCTGGTCGTCGCGCGCGTTGTAGAGCACGGCGAACACGCCACCGGGCCGCAGCACCCTGGCCAGCTCGGGCAGCGTCCGGCACCGGTCGAACCAGTGGAACGCCTGGCCGGCCACCGCCAGGTCGATCGAGGCGTCCGGAAGCGGCACCTGCTCCGCGCGGCCGAGCAGGGTGGTCGCCGCCGGCACCGCCCTGGCCAGCTCGGCCAGCATCCCGGCCGACAGGTCGAGCGCGACCGTGGCGACACCGCGGCCGATCAGCTGGCGGGTCAGCTTCCCCGTCCCGGCCCCGAGGTCCAGCGCCCGCAGTCCGGGCCGGTCCCGGACCGGCTCGAGTGCCCAGTCCACCGCCGCCTCGGCGTAGTCCGGCCGACCCCGCTCGTACACCGCGGCCGCCTCGTCCGTCGACCACGACGTCCGCCGCGACTCGCTGAACTCCACACCAGGGAGCCTAGGGACAGGTGGCCGCCGCGCCGGTGGGTAGGGTCGTACGCCGTGACGCAGGTGCCGACGGCCGAGCACACCGACGACCTCCCCGAGCAGATGCGGGTACGTCGGGAGAAGCTCGACCGCCTCAAGGCCGCCGGCGCCGATCCGTACCCGGTGCGCGTGCCGCGCACTGCGTCCCTGGCCGAGGTGCACGAGAAGTTCCCCGACCTACCGCCGGACACCGCGACCGGCACCCGCGTCGGGGTGACCGGCCGGGTCATCTTCCTGCGGGACACCGGCAAGCTCTGCTTCGCGACCCTGCGCGAGGGCGGCGCGTCCGGCACGGAGCTGCAGGCGATGCTCTCGCTGGACCGGGTGGGGGAGGAGTCCCTGGCGGCCTGGAAGGCCGATGTCGACATCGGCGACCACGTCTTCGTGGCCGGCGAGGTCGTCACCTCCCGGCGCGGGGAGCTGTCCGTGCTGGTGGACGAGTGGCGGCTGACCGCGAAGGCGCTGCGCCCGCTGCCGGTCGCGCACCGGCAGATGAGCGAGGAGGCGCGGGTACGGCAGCGCTACGTCGACCTGGTCGTGCGGCCGGAGGCGCGCCGGATGGTGGAGGCGCGCTACACGGTGGTCCGCTCGCTGCGGGAGCAGTTGCACCGGCGCGACTTCCTCGAGGTCGAGACCCCGATGCTGCAGCTGGTCCACGGCGGCGCGGCGGCCCGGCCGTTCGCGACCCACAGCAACGCCCTCGACACCGACCTGTTCCTCCGGATCGCGCCCGAGCTGTTCCTCAAGCGCGCCGTGGTCGGCGGCATCGAGCGGGTCTTCGAGATCAACCGCAACTTTCGCAACGAGGGCATCGACGCCACCCACAGCTCGGAGTTCGCGATGCTGGAGGCGTACGAGGCGTACGGCGACTACGACTCGATGGCCGTGCTCACCCGGGAATTGATCCAGGCGGCGGCGGTGGCGCTGTCGGGCGACACGGCGGTGACCCACTTCGACGGCACAGAATATGACTTCGGCGGTGAATGGGCCGCGGTGCGGTTGTACGACGCGGTCTCAGCCGCGGTCGGATCGCTCGTCACCCCGAGTGCTTCACTGGATGAGCTGAGTGAGCTTGCTGCCACTCGCGGCGTCCTGGTGAATCCGGCCTGGTCGGCCGGGAAACTCGTCGAGGAGTTGTTCGAGGCGCTGGTGCAGCCGACGCTGATCGCGCCGACCTTCGTCCGGGACTTCCCGCTGGAGACCTCTCCGCTGGTCCGTGCTCACCGCACCGACCCAGGCGTGGTCGAGAAGTGGGATCTGTACATCCAGGGGATCGAGACCGCGACCGCCTATTCGGAGCTCGTCGATCCGGTGGTGCAGCGGGAGCGGCTGGTCGAGCAGGCGGCGCGGGCGGCGGCCGGTGACCCGGACGCGATGCGACTGGACGAGGACTTCCTGCGTGCCCTGGAGTACGGCATGCCCCCGACCGGCGGGATGGGAATGGGCATCGACCGGCTGTTGCGGACCCTCACCGGGGTCCGTGGAATCCGCGAGACCATCCTGTTCCCGCTGGTGCGTCCGGAGTAGCTGTTGGCGATTCCGGGGAGTTGTCCATATGCTGATCGACAACGGCCTTGGAAAGGGGACGGCAACAGTGGCAAAGAAGGTTCAGACGCTCCTCGTCGACGACCTCGACGGCGGGGAAGCGACCGAAACCGTGAACTTCTCACTCGACGGCAGCTCGTACGAGATCGACCTGTCGGCCAAGAACGCCGACGAGCTTCGGGACGGCTTGGCGAGGTACGTCGGGGCGGCCCGGAAGGCGGGCCGCTCGGGCGGTGTCACGGCGCCGACTCGCTCGTCGGGTCGTCGCGCCGGCGGCGGCACCTCGATGGACCGCGACCAGGCGGCCGCGATCCGCTCCTGGGCCAAGAAGCAGGGACTGAAGGTGAGCGACCGGGGCCGCATCCCGGCCTCGATCATCGAGCAGTACAACCAGTCCGCCTGAGCGGGCGGTGACGGCCGGCGGCGCCGGCGGCCCACGACGGGTCGTCGGCGCCGCCGCGTGTCCAGCCGTTCGCCCTGGGCGTATGGGCCCGCGGAACACCGCCGGGCGACCGGTGGGTTGGGCTGGTGACGGGCGGGAACGGCCGTCACGGTCACCCATCGCGCACGCCTGCGCAGGACAGTCGCCCGGACGCCGAAACGACGGCGTGACCGGTCCCGGCTAGAGTGTGAGCAGGACAGGCGCCAAGGCCCGGCGACCGGTCCCCGCACGGTGTCGCCCCACCCAGGGGCCACAGCTCCCGGGGTCGCGGGGCACGTGAGGAGAGTTGCATGTTCGAACGGTTCACAGACCGAGCGCGCCGTGTTGTCGTCCTGGCCCAAGAAGAGGCCAGGATGCTCAACCACAACTACATCGGCACCGAGCACATCCTGCTCGGGCTGATCCACGA
>DASPYH010000157.1:0-3956 GCA_035636875.1 Mycobacteriales bacterium
CGCCCAGCTCATCCAGCTCCTGGTGGTGATCCCGTTCGTCGCGCTCGGCGCGGGCATCGGGTACCTGCTCGGCGTCCCGGACGGCGCGGTGCTAGCCCTGGTGATCATGGTCCTGCTGGCGCTCGGCAGCATCGCCTCCGGCATGCTGACCGAGCCGTTCGTCGCCGGCGTGCTCGCCCTGCTGTACGTCGACCGCCGGATGCGGGCGGAGGGCCTGGATCTGGTGATCGGGCGCCTGCGCATGGCGCAGCGACCGGCGGTCAGGCTGCCGGGCGCGCCGGTGCCGTTGCCCGGAGGTGGGTGGTGAGTCCGCTGTGCCTCGCCGCCGAGATCGCCGCCCTGGCACCGGTCGGGCGGGACGAGGCGCGGCGCGCGGCCGAGCGTGAGCTGTCCAAGGGGATGTACCACCGCAACGACCCGAGCCCGATCGAGCGCGCCATCGCGGCGGCGCTCGAGTGGCTGGACAAGCAGCTCAGCCGGACCGCGGACGCCACGCCTGGCGGCGGTCTCGGCCTGCTCGTGCTCGTGCTCGCGATCGTCGGGGTCCTGGTATTCGTCGCCTGGCGGATCGGCCCGGTGCGCCGGTCCGCTCGAGGCGGCAGGGCGAAGGTGGAGCTGTCCGGCCCGCTCGACGCGGACGAGCACCGGCGGCGAGCGGAGGCGTTCGCCGCTGAAGGTCGGTACGCGGAGGCCGTTCGAGAGCGGATGCGCGCGATCGTGCGGGAGCTGGAGGCCCGCGGGGTGCTCGAGCCGCGGCCCGGCCGGACCGCGGACGAGGTGGCACACAACGGCGGCGGCGCGGTTCCCGCGGTCGCCCCCGACCTGCGCGCCGCCGCAGGCGTGTTCGACGAGGTCTGGTACGGCGGTCGGACCGCAACGGCCGAGGCGGACGCCGTGCTGCGACAGGCCGACCAGCGGGTGCGGCGCACGCAGCTCGCGGTGACCGGGACCGGCAGGCCTGCCGCGGACGGGTACCAGGTGCCACGGTGAGCGGTCCGGAGGCGCCGATCGCAGCCCGTGCCGGCGGGTCGCAGCTGGTAGAGGACGACCCGTCACCGCCGTCCACGGTCACCGGCATGTCGTCGCCGGCGCTGTGGCGGCGCTACCGGCTCGTTCTCGGCGCGCTGCTCGGCCTGCTGCTGACCGCCACGGCGATCGGCATCGCGCGGGCGCACAGCCCCGGGGGCGACCTCGACCCGCGGTCGGCGGATCCCGGCGGCAGCCGCGCGCTCGCCACCCTGCTCGCGGACCGGGGGACACCAGTGCGACGGGTCACCGACCCGTCACAGCTGACCTCCGGCGTCACCGGCCGCACGGTGGTCCTGGTCGCCTTCCCCGAGGCGCTCGGCGTGGAACGGCTGCGGCCCCTTGGCCGGCTCGACACCGGCACCGTGCTGCTCGTCGCCCCGGACGGTAACCAGCTCGCCGCGGTGACGCGCGGCGTGCATCCGGTCCGCGAGGCTCCGATCGAGACCCGCAGCCCCGACTGCGGGCTGAGCGCCGCCCAGGCGGCCGGCGCCGCCGTGCTGGGCGGCCGGACGTACCGGACCGACGACGGCGCGACCTGCTACCGCGGCGGCGGGGACGGCGGACCCCTGGTCACGGGGCGTACCAGCGGCGGGGGTCGGCTGGTCGTGCTCGGCGCCGGGGAGCCGCTGACGAACGACCTGCTCGACGACGAGGGGGATGCGGCGCTCGCCCTCAACCTGCTCGGTGCCGACGGCAGTGCTGACGAGGTGCGCTGGCTGGTGCCCGCGCCGGGCACCGCGGTGGGCGGGGACGGCCCCGGGCTCCTGCCGTCCTGGGTGGGTGCTGCGATGCTGCAACTGCTGGTCGCCGGGCTGCTGGTGGCGCTCTGGCGCGGGCGCCGCCTCGGGCCGCCGGTCACCGAGCCGCTGCCGGTGGTGGTGAGGGCGGCCGAGACGGTCGAGGGACGGGCCAGGCTCTACCGCCGGGCGCAGGCGCGGGACCGGGCCGCCGAGGCGCTGCGCTCGGGCGCGTTGGCCCGACTGGTGCCGCGGCTCGGGATCGGTGCCGGCGCGGGCGGTGAGCCGTCGCCGCAGGCCGTCGTCGCGGCCGTGGCCGCCCGGTCGGGCCGGCCGGAGGCCGAGGTGCACGCCGTGCTCTTCGGGCCGCCGCCCGCCGACGACGCCGGCCTCGTCCGGCTGAGCGAGACGCTCGACTCGACGGTCCGCAGCACGCTCGACCCGGAGGTGGGGAACTCGTGACGCAGTCGACACCCACGCCCCAGTCCATCCCGGCCGCCGGGCGGCAGGAGGAGGGTGCGGCCGGCGGGCCGCGGCCGGCCCACCGAGCCGCGCCCTCGGGCGAGTCAGGTTCGAGCCCGTCCGATGCGAGTGCCGGTGCCGGGCCCGCCTGGGCCGACGGCGGTGCCGGAGGCGCCGCGAGCGCGGACGGCGAGCGGGCCCGCGACGCGCTCAACCGGCTGCGCGCCGAGGTGGGCAAGGTCGTCGTCGGTCAGGACCCGGCCGTCACCGGCCTGGTCATCGCCCTGCTCTGCGGCGGGCACGTGCTGCTGGAAGGCGTGCCAGGGGTGGCCAAGACGCTGATGGTCCGGGCGCTGGCTGCCTCGCTCGCGCTGGAGACCAAGCGGGTGCAGTTCACCCCGGACCTCATGCCGGGCGACGTCACCGGTTCGCTCGTCTACGACGCGCGGACCGCCGCGTTCTCCTTCCGCGCCGGCCCGGTCTTCACCAACCTGCTGCTCGCCGACGAGATCAACCGGACACCGCCGAAGACGCAGGCCTCGCTGCTGGAGGCCATGGAGGAGCGGCAGGTCTCGGTGGAGGGCGAACCGAGGATGCTGCCGGACCCGTTCATCGTGATCGCCACCCAGAACCCGATCGAGTACGAGGGCACCTACCCGCTGCCCGAGGCGCAGCTCGACCGGTTCCTGCTCAAGCTCGCCGTGCCACTGCCGTCGCGGGACGAGGAGTTCCGCGTGCTGAACAACCACCACCGCGGCTTCGACCCGCGCGACCTGAAGGCCGCGGGCGTCACACCCGTCGCCGGCGCCGAGGACATCGTCGGCGGGCGGGCCGCGGTGCGCGGGGTGCAGGCGGCCGCCGAGGTCCTGGCGTACGTGGTGGACCTGGCCCGGGCGACCCGCCAGTCCCCGTCGCTGTCGCTCGGCGCCTCCCCGCGCGGCGCCACCGCACTGCTGGCGACCGCCAAGGCGTGGGCGTGGCTGTCCGGCCGGGACTACGTCACCCCGGACGACGTCAAGGCGCTGGCCCGACCGACACTGCGGCACCGCATCGCGGTCCGGCCGGAGGCCGAGTTGGAGGGCGTGACCCCCGACGGCGTGCTCGACAGCGTCCTCGCCTCGGTCCCGGCCCCCCGCTGAGCCCCGGCGGGGTGCGACCATGGCGATCACCGGCCGGACGGCGCTCGTCGCGGCCCTCGGCGCGTTGCTGGCGCCCCTGGGCTCAGGATGGCTGCTCGGCGTGGAGGGCCTGCTGCTGCTCGGCATCGCCGTCGACATCGCCCGCGCCGCGCGGGTGGCCGATCTGAGCATGAGCCGCGCCGGAGCCACCAGCACCCGGCTCGGGCAGCCGGTCGAGGTGGCGCTGCTGGTCGCGAACGCAGGCCGCCGCCGGGTCCGCGGGGTGCTGCGCGACGCGTGGGTCCCCTCCGCCGGCGCAACGCCGGGCACCCAGACCGTCGACATCCCGCCGGGCGAGCGCCGCCGGCTGGTGACCACGCTGATCCCCTCCCGGCGCGGCGATCGCACCACCGCGCAGGTGACGGTCCGGTCGCTCGGCCCGCTCGGCCTCGCCGGCCGGCAGCGCCGGCACCAGGTGCCGTGGTCGGTCCGGGTGCTGCCGCCGTTCACGTCGCGCAAGTTCCTGCCCGAGAAGCTCGCCAAGCTCCGCGAGCTCGACGGCGCCGTCGCGCTGAACCGGCGGGGGCAGGGCACCGAGTTCGACTCGCTG
>DASPYH010000158.1:0-2570 GCA_035636875.1 Mycobacteriales bacterium
GTCGGGGTGCCTGACGTCGACCGCCACGGACCGGCGCCCGCGCAGCAGCACGTCCCGGCTCACACCGGCAGCGTGGTCTGGGACGTCCGCGACCCGGTCGACCCGGACCACCTCGGCGCCCATGTCGGCGAGCATCATCGCGGCGAACGGGCCCGGCCCGATCCCGGCGAGCTCGACCACGCGGACCCCGGCCAGCGGGCCGGTCACGAGGGCGGGGAGGGGAGCGCGGCGGGCAGCACGTACGGCACGACGGCCCACGCTACCCGGGCAACCGCGGGTCCGGGACGCCCGCCATCTCCGCGTGCCGCAGCTCGGCCGCGAGATCGCCTGTCCTGTCGCGCCCGGGCGCGACAGGACGCCGCCGGCTCGCTGCCGCCGGCAAGCGGGCTGCCCGCCTGATCCGCGGTCTGCTCCGGGCGGAACAAGGCCGACGAACCAGGCCGACGGAGACCAGTCGCACCGGAGCGCGGACAGGCCCGAGTCGACCGCAGGTCGACGCTCTCAGGCGCTCACCCCGGCCGTCGGTCGCCCGGGTCGACCGCCCTCTGCTCGTCCAGGTCCGCTGGCCGCGGCTGTGCGTCGACGTGGGCGGCGTGCGGCTGTCCGTCGACGTGGGTGTGCGGCTGCCCGTCGACCTCGGCGTCGGCGTCGGCGTCGGTCCCCCGCCGCTCCTCGCGGAGTTCTGCGGGCGGTTGCTGATCGTCGACCTGCGGGAGCCGCTGGTCCGGACGCGGCTGCGGGCGGTGCGGCTGCTCACCGGCGGCAGCGATGCGTTGCCGCTCGTCGACGTCGCGGTCGTGCTCGTCCGGAGCCGGCTCCGGGTGGCGCTCCCGCACCGGCTCCGGGTGGCGGTCGTCCGGAGCCGGCTCCGGGTGGCGCTCCCGCTCATCGACGTACCCGACCCGTCCCGGCCCGTCGACGTCAGGGCTCGGTTCCTGACCGTCGCGGTGCGGCGCGAGCTCGTGAGCACGCTGCTGGAGGCGCTCCGCCTCGACCCGCTCGTTCTCGGCCCGGGCCGCCATCCGGGCTGCCTCCGCCTCGTCGCGAGCGAGCCGCTCCTCCGTCTCGGCCCGCTCGCGCCGGATGCGGGCGGCCTGCTCCTCGGCCGCGGCACGCCCGCTCTCCGCCCGCGCGGACAGCACGCGCGCATCGTCGAGATGCTGCTGCGCCTGCATCTGCTGCCGCTCGGCTCGTGCCCGCCGGCGGCGCGGCACCAGGAGTGCGAGAAGCGCCAGAACCACGACCACGATGACGACGAGGGTGATGATGAGCCCGGTGTTCATCGTGCCTCCTTTCCTCCCGATCTCGCCTACCCACACCGGCCCCCGAGTAAAGGGGAACTGAAGAGTCCGCCGGTTCGAGTTCAGAGCGCGAGGCCGCCGTCGGCGGGGATCGTGGCACCGGTGACCGCGCTGCTCTCCCCGCCGGCGAGCCAGATGAGCGCCGCGGCGATCTCCTCCGGCGAGAGCAGCCGGCCGACCGGCTGGCTGCCGGCGAACTCCTGCGCGGAGCCAAGGCCGTAGAGCCGGGCGCTCTCGGCCAGCATCGCGGTGTCGGTCGAGCCCGGGCTGACCGCGTTGGCCGTGACGCCCGTGCCGCCCAGCTCGACGGCGAGAGCGCGGACCAGGCCGGAGACACCGGCCTTGGCGGCGCAGTACGCCGCGAGCATCGGCAGGCCGCGGGTGGCGGCGGCGGACGCGACCGCGACGAAGCGGCCCTGCCGCGGCTCCGGCCGGCGCAGCAGCGCGGGCACCGCCGCCCGGGCCAGGGTGATGACGCCGCCGAGGTCGACGTCGAGCACGGCCTGGATCTCGGCCCGGGGCACCTCCCACAGTGGCCGGCCGCCGGCGATCACGCCGGCCACGCCGAGCGCGGCGTCCAGCCCGCCGAATGTCCGCTCGGCGAACGCGACGGCGGCCGCGAGCGCTGGCTCGTCGGTGGTGTCGGCGAGAACGGCACGGACCCGGTCCGGGTTGCCGGCCAGCTCGCCGGCCGCGTCGACGGTCGCATGCAGCTCGGCTTCCGTGCCCAGCCGGTATGCCAGGCGGCGGTCGTCGCCGCCGCGGTCGACCGCGACCACCGACCAGCCGCGGGCGGCCAGCCCACGGACCGTTGCCGCGCCGATGCCCCGGGCGGCGCCGGTCACCAGGGCGACCCGGCTCACCGCCCCACCCACCTTGGCACCGACGCGCACACGTCGTCGGCGGCGACGGCGAGCAACCTCGCCCCCCCGGCGGCCGAGCCGCCCGCCGGGCCGCCCGGCACTCCGTTCGGGCTGACCGCCCGCACCGGTGCTATCCGGCCCGTTCCCGCGCCGGCGGCAGCCCGAACCGGGCCCGCTCGAGCGCCGGCACCAGGTCGACGTAGTCGGGGTGCCGCCGAAGGAAGGTCAGGACGAACGGGCACACCGGCCGCACCGTCAGCCCTCGCCGGCGCATCTCGTCCAGCACCCCGCGCACCAGGGTCGACCCGACGCCCTTGCCCTCGTCCTCCGGGTCGATCTCGGTGTGCGTGAACGTGTAACCGCCAGGGTGGGACTGGTAGGCGGTGAAGCCCGCGAGCCGGCCGTC
>DASPYH010000159.1:0-17516 GCA_035636875.1 Mycobacteriales bacterium
CGTCGCCCCCGCCACCGCCGACCTGCTCGCCCGCGCCGCGCACGGCCTCGCCGACGACCTGCTGACCAGCGTCCTGCTCACCGCGCGGTGCCCGGTGCTGCTCGCCCCGGCCATGCACACCGAGATGTGGGATCACCCGGCGACCCGCGCCAACGTCGAGACGCTGCGCTCGCGCGGCACCGTGGTCGTCGACCCGGCCGAGGGGCGACTGACCGGCGCCGACACCGGTCGCGGCCGGCTGCCCGAGCCCGCCGAACTCGCCGACCTCGCCCGGCTGCTGCTGCGCCGGCCGGACGCGCTGCCCCGCGACCTGGCCGGGCGGCGGGTCCTGATCACCGCGGGCGGCACCAGGGAGGCGCTGGACCCGGTGCGGTTCCTCGGCAACCGGTCCAGTGGCCGGCAGGGTTACGCGCTGGCCCTGGTGGCGGCCGCCCGCGGCGCGGAGGTCACGGTGGTCGCGGCGAACGTGGCGCTGCCCGACCCGGCGGGCGCCCGGGTGGTGGTGGTGGGCTCGGCCGCGGACCTGCGCGACGCCACGCTGGGCGTCGCCGCCGAGACCGACGCCGTCGTGATGGCCGCCGCCGTGGCCGACTTCCAGCCGGCGTCCGTCGCCGAGGCGAAGATCAAGAAGGACGCGGGGGAGCCAGCGCCGGTCGAGCTGGTCCGGACGCCCGACGTGCTGGCCGAGCTCGTCGCGGCCCGCCGACCCGGCCAGGTCCTCGTCGGGTTCGCCGCCGAGACCGGGGACGACGCGGCGGACTGGCTCGCCCACGGCCGCAAGAAGCTCGCTCGCAAGGGCGTCGACCTGCTGGTGGTCAACCCGGTCGGTGCCGGCCGCGCGTTCGAGGCGCCGGACAACACCGCGGTGATCCTGTCCGCAGACGGCGCCGAGGTCGAGGTGCCGCGCGGGCCGAAGGCGGCGCTCGCCGCCGCGGTGTGGGACCTGGTCGCGCTCAGGTTCTCGTGAGCGTCGACTGACGGCGTCCTGACCTCGACCCCGCGGCGCGCGGGTTTCCCGAGGGGCGCGTGGGGCGCCGCCCCGAGCAGCGCCGACGGCGCCTGACGCGAGCCTCTAGCGATGCCGCCCGGAGCGTCGCCTGATTAACGCCGCGCGGGGACTTACGCGAGCCTCCGAGCGACGTGCCGAGCGTCAGCGCCTGCTGTCGGCAGCGGCGCGAGCGTTGGCTGAGCGTCGGATGGGGTTAGCGCCCGAGGCGTCGCGCGAGGGGTCGCCCGAGCGACGCGCGAGGTTGCTCTGGACGTCGCAGAGCTGGTGCCGCCGGCGTCGGGCGAGGGTTGCCGCGGGCGTGCGCCGGTAGACTCCGCCGGAACGCACCAGTCCGACTGCCAGAGGAGTGCCGTGTCCCGGCGTCTGTTCACCTCCGAGTCCGTCACGGAGGGTCATCCCGACAAGATCGCCGACGCGATCAGCGACTCGATCCTCGATGCGCTGCTGCGCGAGGACAAGCGCAGCCGGGTCGCCGTGGAGACCTTGATCACGACCGGTCAGGTGCATGTGGCCGGCGAGGTGACGACGGACGCGTACGCGGACATCCCCTCGATTGTCCGGGAGAAGATCCTCGAGATCGGATACGACTCGTCCAAGAAGGGTTTCGACGGCGCCTCCTGCGGCGTCAACGTCTCCATCGGCTCGCAGTCCCCGGACATCGCCCAGGGCGTCGACCTCTCGCACGAGATCCGCGAGGAGGGCGAGGTCGACGAGATCGCCCGGCAGGGCGCGGGCGACCAGGGCCTGATGTTCGGCTTCGCCTGCGACGAGACACCGGAGCTGATGCCGCTGCCGATCGCGCTCGCGCACCGGCTGGCCCGCCGGCTTGCCGCCGTCCGCAAGGACGGCACCGTGCCCTACCTGCGTCCGGACGGCAAGACGCAGGTCACGATCGAGTACGTCGACGACCGTCCGGTCCGGCTGGACACGGTCGTGGTGTCCACCCAGCACGCCGCCGACATCGACCTGAAGACTCTGCTCGAGCCCGACATCGCCGAGCACGTCGTCGCCCCCGAGCTGGCCGGTCTCGACATCGACGCCTCGGGCCACCGGCTGCTGGTCAACCCGACCGGCCGGTTCGAGATCGGCGGCCCGATGGGCGACGCCGGGCTCACCGGGCGGAAGATCATCGTCGACTCGTACGGGGGATACGCGCGGCACGGCGGCGGTGCCTTCTCCGGAAAGGACCCGTCCAAGGTCGACCGCTCCGGGGCGTACGCGCTGCGCTGGGTCGCGAAGAACGTGGTGGCCGCCGGCCTCGCGTCCCGTTGCGAGGTCCAGGTGGCGTACGCGATCGGCAAGGCCGAGCCGGTTGGCCTGTTCGTGGAGACCTTCGGGACCGGCAGGGCCTCGGACGAGCGGATCCAGGAGGCGATCACCGAGGTGTTCGACCTGCGGCCGGCCGCGATCATCCGCGACCTCGACCTGCTCCGCCCGATCTACGCGCTGACCGCCGCGTACGGTCACTTCGGCCGGGAACTGCCCGAGTTCACCTGGGAGCGGACCGACCGGGCCGACGAGCTGAAGAAGCGCGTCCTCGGCGGTTGACCGGCGGCCTCAGGCCTCATCGGCGGGCGGCTGGGTCACCGCCATCGCGAACCGGAGGTCGCCCTCACCTTCGTTGGCGTACCGGTGCGGGCGGTCGCCGAGGAACACGGCCGCGCCGCCGGTGGGAACCCGCACACGCTCGCCGCCGACGGTGAGCGTCAGCTCGCCGTGGAGCACCCAGACCACCTCCCGGGTACCGGGCGGGTGCGGCTCGCCGTCGTAGCCGTCCCCGGAGCCCATCCGCCAGTCCCACAGCTCGAGGTGCTGCGGCGGGTCGGATCCCGCCAGCAGGGTGCCGCTGCTGCCCGGGCCGCCGCGCCACAGCGGCACCGTCCGCTCCGGCGGCACCACCCGGACTACCGGCGCGTCGTCGACCTCGACCAGGCTGGACAGCGCCACCCCGAAGGCGTCGGAGATCCGGCACAGGGTGGCCACGCTGGGGTTGCCGCGCGCCTGCTCGACCGCGACGAGCACCCCCTTCGACACGCCCGAGCGGGCCGCCAGCGTGTCCAGGCTCCAGCCGCGACCGGTACGCAGCGCGCGCAAGTTGCGGGCGACCGCGGCGGTCACTGCGGCGGGGTCGGTCACGTCGAGCCTCCTCCTGCCTCCGGGCGCCTCCGGCTGCTTCCGGCGCCTCGGGCTGCCCCCGGGGCGCCTCGGGTGCCTCCGGGCGGCCTCGGGCTGCCCTCGGGCGCCGACGGTACCCGCCGGCGGAGCTACGTCTCTGCATCGCCTAGCGCAGCAGAGGTGACTGTTCGGGGGAGCCCGTCCGCCCGCGGCTACGCCTCTGCGTCGCCTCGCGCAGCAGAGTCGGCTCGTCCGGGGGAGTCCGTCCGCCGGCGGAGCTAGGTCTGTGCATCGCCTAGCGCAGCAGAGGTGGCTGGGCGCGGGGCAGCCGTTGGCTGGCTTCGTCCCTGCGTCGCGTCGCGCAGCGGAGCTGGCTGGTCCGGGCAGCCGGCTGCCCGCGGGTATGCCTCTGCGTCGCCTCGCGGAGCAGAGACGTAGCTTTCCCGACCAGCCCTCCCCTTCGAACCGGGCGGGGCGGGCATGGCTCGCGGGATGATCCGCGAATTGGTCAGGTGGCCGGCCGCAGCGGAGTCGGCGCGGGGAGCCGCACGACGCTTGCTTGACGAGCGCGGCGGTGGAGCGGGTTGTCGGCGGTGTCTGATACACCCGAACAGTGCATGCGGCCGGAAGTGTCACCGCCGGCGGTCGCCACCCGACCGGCCAGGTCAGCGTGCCCGCTCGCCGCAGCAGACCGGAGGTCAAGGAGCCGGCGGAGCGCGACCCGGTCGCGCGGGTCGTCGTCGACGTCCCGCTTGCACACCTCGACCGCCCGTTCGACTACCTCGTCCCGACCACGCTCGACGACGCAGTGGTCCCGGGCTCGCGGGTCCGCGTCCGCTTTGCCGGCCAACTGGTCGACGCGATCGTGCTCGACCGGGTTGGCACGACCGAGCACGAGGGCCGGCTGTCATACGTCGAGCGCGCCGTCTCGGCCGAGCCCGTCCTGTCCGCCGAGGTGGCCCGCCTGGCCCGCGCGGTCGCCGACCGCTGGGCCGGCTCGCTGACCGACGTGCTCCGGCTGGCGCTGCCCCCCCGGCACGCCCGGGTCGAGGCCGAGCCGCCCCACCCGCCGGCCGCGCCGGCCCCGGCGGAGTCGGGCGAACCCGGTGCACCATTCCCGCCGGCGCCCGGCCAACCCGCCCAGCCTGCCCATCCGGGCCGGCTCGCGGCGGCCAAGACCCCGCCCGGCGACGGCTGGGCTCGCTACCCGGCCGGCCGGCCGTTGCTCCGCGCGCTTGCCGACAGCCGCGGGCCGCGCGCGGTGTGGGCGGCACTGCCGGGCGAGGACTGGCCGGCCCGCCTGGCGGAGCTCGCCGCCATCGCACTCGCCGCCGGCCGCGGGGCGCTGCTCGTCGTCCCGGACCGCACGGACCTCGACCGGGTCGACGCGGCGCTGACCACCGCCCTCGGCCCGCACCGGCACGTCGCGCTCAGCGCCGACCTCGGCCCGGCCGAGCGCTACCGGCGCTGGCTCGCCGTTCGCCGCGGCACCGTCCGCGTCGTCGCCGGCACCCGCGCCGCCGCGTTCGCGCCCGTCGCCGACCTGGGCCTGGTCGCGATCTGGGACGACGGCGACGACCTGCACGCCGAGCCGAGAGCGCCCTACCCGCACGCCCGCGACCTGCTCGTGCTGCGTGCCCACCTGACCGGCGCCGCCGCGCTGCTCGGCGGCCACGTCCGCACCGCCGAGGCGCAGCAGCTACTCGCCACCGGCTGGGCCCGGGAGATCGTCGCCGAGCGGGCGCAAGTCCGATCGGCCGCGCCGCGGGTGACCGCGGCCGGTGACGACGCCGAGCTGGTCCGCGACCCTGGAGCCCGCAGCGCGCGGCTTCCGACGCTGGCCTGGCGCACCGCCCGGGAGACCCTCGCCGCCGGTGCGCCGGTGCTCGTGCAGGTGCCACGGCGCGGCTACCTGCCGGCCCTGGCGTGCGCGCAGTGCCGCGGGCCGGCCCGCTGCGGCACCTGTTCCGGCCCGCTCGCGGCCGGCTCCGGCGGAGCGATCCCCGCCTGCCGCTGGTGTGGCCACCTGGCTGCCAACTGGCGGTGCCCGACCTGCGCCGGCATGGCCCTGCGCGCGGTCGTGATCGGTGCGGCCCGGACCGCGGAGGAACTCGGCCGGGCGTTCCCCGGCGTACCGGTGCGGTCATCCATGGGGGAGTCGGTGCTGGCGAGCGTTCCCGCCGAGCCGGCGCTCGTGGTCGCCACGCCGGGCGCCGAGCCCCGGGCGGAGGGCGGGTACGGCGCCGCCCTCCTACTCGACGGCTGGGCGCTGCTCACCCGACCCGACCTGCGGACGGCCGAGGAGGCGCTACGGCGCTGGGCGAACGCGGCCGCGCTGGTGCGGCCCGCCGCGGCCGGCGGGAGAGTGGTGGTCGGCGCGGACGCCGGGCTGCCCGTGGTGCAGGCGCTGGTCCGCTGGGACCCGGCCGGCTTCGCCGAGCGCGAGCTGGCCGAGCGGGCCGAGCTACGTTTCCCGCCTGCGGCCCGCTTCGCCAGCATCACCGGCGCGCCCGCTGCGGTGGCGGACCTGGCCGGCTCCGCCCACCTCCCCGCGATGACCGAGCAGCTCGGCCCCGTTCCGGCCGGGGACGGAGTCGAGCGGCTGCTGCTGCGGGTGCCGCCGGCGGACGGCGCG
Source organism: Mycobacteriales bacterium (assembly GCA_035636875.1). Lineage (GTDB taxonomy): Bacteria > Actinomycetota > Actinomycetes > Mycobacteriales > CADCTP01 > CADCTP01. The sequence continues at coordinate 5,760 of DASPYH010000159.1, forward strand.
GCCTTGGCCCGCACGCTGCGCGATGCCGCCGCGGTGCGGTCCGCTCGCAAAGCGCCGGATGCGGTCCGGATACAACTCGACCCGCTCGAGCTGTTCTGACTGGCTGCCGCCAGCGACCGGATGCTTCGGACGGCGGCCGCCACGGCGGTCGCCGGACACCGCGACCTGTCCCGACCGACGGCCGGTGACGGGCGGCGAACCTCCTGGCCGGCGCGGTCGGGCGCATCCGGCTTGTCTGCGACGGCGCGGGTCGCCAGATAGCAGCTCGGCCGCGGCGGCTGACGCGAGCCCGGCACACACGCCCGTACCGGGAGTGTTCGAGCCTCTTCGAACGTTGAGTCGGGTGAGGAGGACGCCATGAAGGGTGACAGGGTGGAGGTCGTCATCGACGCCGGTGGCGACACGAAGACGTACGAGGTCGTCGCGACCCGGGCGGGCCGGCGGGTGGACATCCGCACCGGCCGGGGCGTGGTCGAGGTGACCGAGGTGACCCGCGGCGGCACCCCTGTGCGGACCGCGCGGTTCATGGCGAGCAGGGTGCTGGCTCTGGTCGAGCACCCGTCGCCGAAGCGGCTGCCGGACGACGGTGACGCGGGAGTGGTTCGGATCGCCTGACGCCTACACTGAGCGGCTGTTCCCGGTCCCGGCCCGCGCCGGCCGCCCACGCCGCACCGCAGGAGAAGCTCGTGGCCGTACAGCCGATCCGACTGTTCGGCGATCCGGTGCTGCGCACGCCCGCCGATCCGGTCGTCGACTTCGACAAGGAGCTGCGGGCGCTGGTGGCGGACCTGTTCGAGACGATGCTCGACGCTCCCGGCACCGGCCTGGCCGCGCCGCAGATCGGCGTGGGCCTGCGGGTGTTCACCTACCACGTCAGCGCGGACGAGCACGGCCACCTGGTCAACCCCGAGCTGAGGTTCCTGGACGACGAGGAGCAGGACGGCGTGGAGGGGTGCCTGTCCATCCCGGGCTTGTCCTGGGACTGCCGCCGGCACATGCACGTCGTCGCCAGCGGCTGGACCATGTACGGCGAGCCCGTCACGCTGGAGGGCTCGGACCTGCTGGCCCGCTGCGTGCAGCACGAGACAGACCACCTCGACGGCGTACTGTTCGTCGACCGGCTCGACCCGCAGACCCGCCGGCGGGCGATGGCCGAGATCCGGGCGGCGGAATGGAACGCGCCGGCTCCCGCGATCAAGCTCAGCCCGCACCCCACCCTCGGGCGGCCGCTCTGAAGCTCGTCTTCGCCGGTACTCCAGCGGTCGCGCTGCCGTCGCTGCGCGCGCTGCTGGGCTCCCGCCACGACGTCGTCGCGGTCGTCACCCGGCCCGACGCTCCGGCCGGCCGCGGCCGCAGACCCCGCCGCTCCCCGGTCGCGGAGCTCGCCGCCGACTCGGGGCTGGAGGTGCTCACCCCGCGGCGTCCGCGCGACGCGGACTTCCTCGACCGCCTCGCGGAGCTGGAGCCGGACTGCTGCCCGGTGGTGGCGTACGGGGCGCTGGTGCCGCGGGTCGCGCTCGACATCCCGCGCCTTGGCTGGGTCAACCTGCACTTCTCGCTGCTGCCGGCCTGGCGCGGCGCCGCCCCGGTGCAGGCGGCCGTCCTGCACGGCGACGAGGTCACCGGCGCCACCACCTTCCGGCTGGAGGAAGGTCTCGACACCGGACCGCTGTACGGGGTGGTCACCGAGCCGATCGGTCCGCGGGACACCGCCGGCGACCTGCTCGGCCAGCTGTCCGTCTCCGGGGCCGGGCTGCTCGTGGCCACCCTCGACGGGATCGAGGACGGCACAGTGCTGCCCCGGCCACAGCCCGGCGAAGGCGTGTCGGCCGCGCCGAAGGTGACCGTCGAGGACGCCCGCATCGACTGGACCGCGACCGCGCTGCACGTGGACCGGCTCATCCGCGCCTGCACTCCGGCGCCCGGTGCCTGGACCACCCACGGTGCCGAGCGGATCAAGCTCGGCCCCGTCCTGCCGGTGCCCGACGGGCGGCTGGTCCCCGGCGAGCTGAAGGTCGAGCGGCGCCGCGTCCTGGTGGGCACCGGCACCACTCCAGTCGAGCTCGGCGAGGTGCAGGCTCCTGGCAAGCGCGCGATGCCGGCCCTCGACTGGGCGCGCGGGGCCCGACTCGCCCCCGGCGACCGGCTCGGCGACCCCGCCGCACCAGGTCCCGCCCCACGCGGGGCGACGGCGTGACCGGCCCTGCGCCGCCCGCACGCCGCCGCCCCCGGCCGGATAGCCGCGGCCCGCGCCCGAACCGACCGGCACAGCGGCGGGCGGCCGACCCGGCGCGCCGCGCCGCGTACGACCTGCTCCGCGCCGTCGAAGAGCGCGACGCGTACGCCAATCTCACCCTGCCGGCGCTGCTGCGCGAGCGCGGGCTCGCCGGGCGGGACGCCGCCTTCGCCACCGAGCTCGGCTACGGCACGCTGCGCGCGACCGGCACCCTGGACGCGATCCTGGCCCGCTGCGCCGACCGCCCGCTGGACGCGCTCGACCCGGAAGTGCTGGCGGCGCTCCGGCTCGGCACGTACCAGCTGCTGCGCACCCGCGTCCCCGCGCACGCCGCCGTCTCGGCCACCGTCGATCTCGCGCCCCGCCGCGCCGCCGGTTTCGTCAACGCCGTCCTGCGCCGCGTCGCGCGGCAGGGCTGGGACAGCTGGGTCAGCACCATCGCGCCTCCGCTCGCCGCGGACCCGCTCGGCCACCTCGCGGTCCGGTACGCTCACCCGAAATGGGTCGCTGCGGCCTTCCACGACGCGCTCGGCGGCGACCTGGCCGAGACCGAGGCGGCGCTGGCCGCCGACGACAGGCGGCCGGAGACGCACCTGGTCGCCCGGCCCGGGCGGATCTCCCGCGACCGGCTGGCCGCCCTGTCCGGCGGCGAGCCCGGGCCGTGGTCGCCGTACGCGGTGCGGCTGTCCGGCGGCGGCGACCCAGGCGCGCTGGCGCCGGTGCGCGACGGCCGGGCAGGCGTGCAGGACGAGGGCAGCCAGCTGACCGCGCTCGCGCTGGCCGCCGTGCCGCTGGACGGGCCGGATCGGACCTGGCTGGACCTGTGCGCCGGTCCTGGCGGCAAGGCCACCTTGCTCGGCTGTCTCGCCGCCGGCCCGGCAGGCGTCGCCGAAGCGGCGGCACCGATCCGGGTGCTCGCCGTCGAGAAGGCAGCCCACCGCGCCCGGCTCGTCGCCGCCGCCACCGGCGGCCTGCCGGTCGACGTGATCCAGGCCGACGGCGTGGTGCCGGCGTGGCGACCCGGGAGCTTCGACCGCGCGCTGCTGGACGCCCCGTGCACCGGCCTCGGCGCGCTCCGCCGGCGCCCGGAGGCCCGATGGCGCCGGCGGGAGAGCGATCTCCCCCGGCTGACCCGGCTGCAGCGGTCCCTGCTGCGCTCCGCGCTGGCCGCAGCCCGCCCGGGCGGCGTGATTGCGTACGTCGTCTGCTCCCCGCACCCGGCCGAGACCCGCGAGGTCCTTTCGGACGTCCTCGCCGACGGCACGGCCGATCAGCTGGACGCCCGGCCGCTCTTCCCCGGCGTCCCGGACCTCGACGACGGGCCGCAGGTCCAGCTCTGGCCGCACCGACACGGCACGGACGCGATGTTCTGCGCCCTCCTGCTGCGCAGATAGGGTTCGTGCCGTGCCGCGGACGCCCCTGATCGCGCCGAGCCTGCTGGCGGCGGACTTCGCCCGGCTCGCCGACGCCGCCGCCGCGGTGCCCAACGCGGACTGGCTGCACGTCGACGTCATGGACAACCACTTCGTGCCCAACCTGACGATCGGCAGGCCGGTGGTGGAGGCCCTGCACCGGTCGACCGGCCTGCCGCTGGACTGCCACCTCATGATCGACGACCCGGACCGGTGGGCCCCCGCTTACGCGGAGGCCGGTGCCCGCAACGTGACCGTGCACGCGGAGGCGGCTCGGGATCCGGTCCAGCTCGGCCGCGGGCTGCGGGCGGCCGGGGTGCTGGCCGGCCTGGCGATCAAGCCGGGCACCCCGCTGGAGCCGTACCTGGACCTGCTGCCGGAGTACGACACGCTGCTGGTGATGACCGTCGAGCCGGGCTTCGGCGGGCAGGAGTTCATCCCGGAGGTGCTGCCGAAGGTGCGCGAGGCGCGGCGGCGGGTCTCCTCCGGTCACCTGAGGCTGTTCATCGAGGTCGACGGCGGCATCAACGCGGACACCATCGAGGCCGCGGCCGAGGCGGGCGCGGACGTCTTCGTCGCCGGGTCCGCCGTCTACTCCGCCGCCGAGCCGGCACGCGCCGTCGAGGCACTGCGCGAGCGCGCCCGCGCCGCGACGGCCGGCTGAGCGGGACCGGTTCAGCCGCGTCGTTGCCACGGCCACTGGTAGCGGCGGGCCTGGATCCACTCCGCGGCAGCGTGGTCGCCGCCGGAGGCGACCTTCTCGATCAGGTCGACGAACTCGTTGTCGTAGCCGGTGAAGCGGAGCAGCGGAATGATGAAGTCCCCGTTGGGGACGAGCTGCTTGACATTGTCGGCCACCGACTCCAGGGCGTAGTCACGGTTGATCAGCTTGCGCCGGGCGAACTGGTACTCCGCGAAGATGATGTTGACGTAGCTGAACAACACGTAGTGGTCGGCCGCGCGGACCTCGCTTGGCGGCAGGCTGCCGTCGAGCAGCTTGCGCCACCGGGCGGCGCGCTGGTCGTCGAGCAGCATCTGGTTGAACGACTGCCACATCTGCACCGACCGGCTCAGCCACTCCATCGTGCGGATCGACCGTGCCTCGAGGAAGACGAAGACCGCGACGAGCGCGGTCGCCGCCGAGGCGAGCGCGTTCCCGACGTCCCAGAGGCTCGTCACCGCGGCACCGTAGCGGTCATCCGGGGCGCGGGATCGGCACGGGCCTGTACGCCGGTCGGCAACGGGCCGGCGCCCCCGCGCCGGATGTGGCACGGTGGGAGCGCAGTACCGTCGCTCGACTCCTCGCCTGCCGGAGCCTGCATCGTGTTGTCGCTTGTGCTGCCCAAGGGGTCGCTGGAGAAGGCGACCCTGGATCTGTTCGAGTCGGCGGACCTGGCCGTCCGCCGCGGCTCGGACCGGGACTACCACGCGTCGATCGACCATCCCGGCATAGACCGGGTCCGGTTCCTGCGGCCCCAGGAGATCCCCGAGTACGTCGAGCAGGGGCTCTTCGACCTCGGCATCACCGGCCGGGACTGGATCACCGAGACCGACTCGGACGTGGTCTCGCTCGGCGAGCTGCACTACAGCAAGGCGACCTCCAACCCGGTGCGGGTGGTGCTCGCGGTGCCCAGGGACGCGCCCTGGCGCGGACCCGCCGACCTGCCGGAGGGCGTCCGGATCTCCACCGAGTTCCCGGCGCTGACCCGCCGCTACCTCGAACGGCACGGCGTCAAGGCGGTCGTGGTTCCCTCGTACGGCGCGACCGAGGCGAAGGTGCCGGACATCGTCGACGCGGTCGTCGACCTCACCGAGACCGGTTCGTCGCTGCGCAAGAACGGCCTTCGCATCCTGGACACGCTGCTATCTAGCTACACCGAGCTGATCGCCAACCACAGGGCGTACGAGGAGCCGGCGAAGCGCGCGGCGATGGAGGACGTGGCGCTGCTGCTGCGCGGGGCGATCCGGGCCCGCGGACACGTGCTGGTCAAGCTCAACGTGCCCGCCGACCGGCTCGTGGACGTGCTCGCCGTGCTGCCGGCGCTCAGCTCGCCGAACGTCACCGAGCTGGCGTCCGGGGACATGCGCGGGGTCGAGTCGGTCGTGCCCAAGCGCGGGGTGAACACGCTGATCCCGGCCCTGCGCGCGGCCGGTGCCCGGGACATTCTCGAGCTGCCCATCTCCAAGATCGTCGAGTGAGCACGGCCGCGACGAGGCAGGCGCCCGCCCGGTCGGACGCCGGCCCCCCGACACCGGTCGCGCTGGGCACTGGCCTTGCGGCCGGTGGCCTGCTCGCCGGGCAGGCCCGCATCAACGGGATGCTCGGCGAGCGGCTCGGGTCGCCGCTGGTGGCGGCTCTGGTGTCGTTCTCCGTGGGGCTGGTGGTCGTGGCCACGCTCGTGGCCGCGCTGCGGCGTACCCGGCGTGCGGCCCGGCTCGCGGTCGCCGCGCCGCTGCCGTGGTGGACCTACCTCGGCGGCCTGGGCGGCGCGACGATGGTCGCCGTGGCCGCCGCGGCGGCGCCGGTCATCGGCGTGGCCACGTTCACGGTCGGGTTCGTCGCCGGCCAGGCGGTCGGCGGGCTGGTGGTGGACCGCAGCCCTCTGGGGCCGGGCGACCCGCGACCGCTGTCCGGGCGGCGGGTGATCGGCGCGGCGCTGGCGGTCGCGGCCGTCGTGGTGGTCCGGCTCGGGCACGACCCGGGCGGGGCGCCGGACGCGACCGCGCTGTGGCTGCTGCTGGCCTCCGCGGCGACCGGCGTGCTGGCATCGGTACAGCAGGCACTCAACGGCCGGGTACAGCGGGCGACCGGAGAGCCGTTGCTGGCCACGCTCGTGAACTTCACCGTCGGCACCACCGCGCTGGCCACCGTGACCGCGGTGACGCTCGGACTGGGCGGCCGCCTGTCCGGGTCGCTTCCACCCGAGCCGCTGCTGTACACGGGCGGCTTGCTCGGAATCTTCGTCATCGCGACCGCGGCCTGGACGGTGCACCGGCTCGGCGTGCTGCGGCTCGGGCTGGTCACCGTGGCCGGGCAGCTCGCCGGCGCCGTGCTGATCGACCTGGCGAGCCCGGCCCGAGCCGGCGCCGTCGACCTGGCCACCCTCACCGGCGTGCTGCTCACCCTGGTCGGGGTGGCGCTCTCGGGGCCGACCTGGCTGTCGCGCCTCGGGCGCCCAGCGGGCACGATGGGCGGGTGACCCGCTCCCCCCGCGAACCCGGCCGACCGGAGGAGCCCGCCGCGCCGCTCACCGGGACCAGGGCTGCCGCGCCGCCGGAGGAGGCGCCCTCCGCGCGGCTCACCGGGACCAGGGCTGCGGCGCCGCAGGAGGAGGAGCCCTCCGCGCGGCTCACCGGGGACACGGCCGCTGCGCCATCAAAGGAGGAGCCGGCCGCGCGGCTCAGCGAGGACCAGGCGGCCGTCCCACCGGAGGAGGAGCCCGCCGCGCCGCGCGGCGGGGACCAGCCCGCCGCCTCACCAGAGGAGATCGTGCGCGCCCGGCCGGTCCGGCTGCGCCGGGTGGCAGTGGCCGCCGCCGCGGCGATCGTGGTCACGTTCGTCGTAGTCGCCCTGCTGCTGCGACGCGGCTCCTCGGGAGAGGGGGTGCTGTTCGGGACCGGCGACCAGGTGGCGATGGTCGCCCTCGGTCTGCTGCTCGCCGGCGGCGTGCTGCTGCTTGCTCGGCCGTCGCTGGTCGCCGACGCCCACGCAGTGCACGTCCGCAACATCTTCGTCTCCCACGACCTGCCGTGGGAGGTGGTGCGGGAGGTCGCATTCCGGGACGGGTCGCCGTGGGCGACGCTCGAGCTCGTCGACGACGAGCGGCTGGCGCTGCTCGCCGTGCAGGCCTCCGACGGCGAGCGGGCGGTCGTCGCGGTCCGGGGACTGCGCGCCCTGCAGGCGCGCCGCGCGTCGGGCGAAAGGGAAGACGGGGCATCCGACGGGCGTTGAGATGCTGTAACCTGACGGGGACGACCAGCCTCCACCTCGCGTGGGGGTGTGCAAGTGGAGCCCCGCTCCCACCCGTGCCGCTGCTGTCGAGCTGCCGGGTCCGGTCCCGTCGCGGCGGTTCCCGCCGCGGTGGCGACGGCGTCGCCGCCGAGCGGCACGCCGGTCGACCGGTCGAGCCAGGGCCCCGTGAGCACCGTCCCCGACACGCTCACTTCCGAGGAGGCCCCATCAGCACCGAGCCCCGCATCAACGACCGGATCCGCGTCCCCGAAGTGCGGCTCGTCGGTCCAGAGGGCGAGCAGGTCGGCATCGTGCGCATCGAGGATGCGCTCCGTCTGGCGCAGGAGTCCGAGCTCGATCTCGTCGAGGTCGCTCCGATGGCCCGGCCGCCGGTCGCGAAGCTCATGGACTACGGCAAGTTCAAGTACGAGAGCGCGCAGAAGGCGCGTGAGGCCCGCCGCAACCAGGCGCTCACCGTCATCAAGGAGATGAAGCTCCGGCCGAAGATCGACCCGCACGACTACGCGACCAAGAAGGGTCATGTCGAGCGGTTCCTGAGAGCGGGCGACAAGGTCAAGGTCACGATCATGTTCCGGGGTCGGGAGCAGTCCCGTCCGGAGCTCGGCTTCCGCCTCCTGCAGCGGCTGGCCGACGACATCGCCGAGCTCGGCTTCGTCGAGTCCTCGCCCAAGCAGGACGGCCGGAACATGGTGATGGTCGTAGCCCCGCACAAGAACGCCAGGGTGGTGCGAGCGTCCCGCGACGTCTCGCCCACCCCCGAGAGGGCCGGCTGACCCGCGGGTCCGCCAGCACAGGAGACTTCTGCGTCATGCCGAAGAACAAGACCCACAGCGGCACCTCCAAGCGGGTGCGGGTGAGCGGCACCGGCAAGCTGCTCCACCAGCGCGCCAACCGCCGCCACCGCGCGCTCGAGCACAAGCCGAGCCGCCGCACCCGACGGCTAGACGTGGCGGAGGTCGCACCGCAGGACGTGAAGCGCGTACGCAAGCTGCTCGGCCTCTGACCGCGACCATCCCGCCCGGCCGCTGACCGCGGCCAGCGCCCGACACCACCCCGCCGCTCCGGGCACCGGAGCGGCGCCGATAGACGAGGACAGACACCAGTGGCACGCGTGAAGCGGGCTGTCAACGCCCAGAAGAAGCGCCGCACCACGCTGGAAGCGGCCAGTGGCTACCGGGGGCAGCGCTCCCGGCTCTACCGCAAGGCCAAGGAGCAGTTGCTCCACTCGGCGAACTACGCGTTCCGCGACCGGCGAGCACGCAAGGGCGACTTCCGGCAGCTGTGGATCACCCGGATCAACGCCGCCGCCCGGGCGAACGGCATGACCTACAACCGCTTCGTGCAGGGCCTGAGGGCCTCCGGGCTCGAGGTGGACCGCAAGGTGCTGGCCGACCTCGCGGTCAGCGACCCGCCCGCGTTCGCCGCTCTGGTGCGCACCGCCCGGGCCGCCGTGCCGACCGCCACCGAGACGGGCGGCACCGCCGCCTGAGTACGCCGCCGCGGCGCACCACCGCTTGCCACCACGCCGCGCCGGCCGGGCCGCGTCCCGGCCGGTGCGGCGTCTGCGTTGCGACGCATGCCCGGGGTGGTCCCCGATGAGCCGGCCGTTCACGGAACGCACCCCGCGGGTCGCCGCCGCTCGCCGGCTCACCCGGCGGGGTGCGCGGAGCGAGGCCGGTGAGTTCCTCGCGGAGGGTCCGCAGGCCGTGCGCGAGGCGCTGGCCGGCGCGATCGCCGGCAGTGTGCCGCCGCCGCGCGAGCTCTTCGCGACCGCGGTCGCCCTCGCGCGGCACCCCGACATCCGAGACCTCGCACACTCCGCCGGAGTGCCGGTCTCCGAGGTCACCCCGCGTGCCGCCGCGTCACTGTCTGAGACGACCACACCGCAGGGCCTGGTCGCGGTCTGCCCGCTGCTGGACGTCCCTCTCGCCACCGCGCTGGCAGGGAGTCCGGCTCTCGTGGTCGTCCTGGCCGACGTCCGCGACCCTGGCAACGCCGGCGCCGTCCTGCGCAGCGCCGACGCCGCCGGCGCCGACGCGGTCGTCTTCGCCGGTGACAGCGTCGACCCGTACAACGGCAAGGCCGTCCGGGCCAGCGCCGGCTCGCTGTTCCATCTTCCGGTGGTTCGTGGCGCCGACCTGCCGGCCACCGTCGCCGCCGCCCGCGACGCCCACCTCGCGGTGCTGGCAGCCGACGGCGCGGGCGAGGCGGACCTGGACCATCTCGAGGACGACGGCACGCTCGGCGCGCCGACGGCCTGGCTGTTCGGCAACGAGGCCTGGGGCTTGCCCGATCCGGTCGGCGCGCTGGCCGACATCCGGGTGCGCATCCCGATCCACGTGCGCGCAGAGAGCCTGAATCTGGCCGCAGCTGCGGCGGTGTGCCTGTTCGCGTCGGCCCGCGTGCTCCGCCGGACGAGGCGCCCCGCTGGCGCTCGGCGCCCGGGCCGTGCTATGCCCTGAGGCGTACCGGCGGAGCGGACTGCGGATGCATCACGGGGGTCTGAGGGGGGACCGCGCTGCACGACACGTATGAAGAGATGCCCGACGGCGTGCTCGTGGCCGGCTCGGACGGCCGAGTCACGACATTGAACGGGGCCGGTGCCCGACTGCTCGGGACGGATCCGGCGAGTGCGCGCGGTCGCGACTACCGCGACGTGCTCCCGCTCGTCGACACGGCCGGGTCGGCCTGGTGGAGCTGTGTCGAGCCGTTCCGCGGGCTGCGCAGCCGGACAGGTCATCCCGAGCAGCTGCTCGAGCTGAGCGGTGGGCCGAATGCCGGCCGCGAGTTGCTGGTGACCGCGCGGTACGTGCGGGAACTGCCGCGGGGGCCGGTGGTCCGGCTGGTCGTCGCCTTCCGGGACACCCGAGCCCGCATGCGCGCCGACCGCGACCGGGCCGACCTCATCTCGACCGTCGCACATGAGATCCGCTCGCCACTGACCACCGTGAAGGGCTTCACCGCGACCCTGCTCACAAAATGGCGCCGGCTGAGCGAGGAGCAGAAGCTCACGATGCTGGAGGCGGTGAACTCGGACGCGGACCGGGTCACCCGGCTGCTGTCGGACCTGCTCGACGCGTCCAGGATCGACGCGGGCCGGCTGCTGTTGCGCCCGCAGGTGGTGGACGTGCCGTCCGCGGTCCGGCAGGTGCTCGCCGGCCGCGTGGCCAGCGGTGATCGTGCCGACCGCTTCGACCTGACCGTCACCGGCCCGCTGCCGGAGACCTGGCTGGACCCCGACCGGGTCGCGCAGGTCTTCGCCAACCTGGTGGAGAACGCCATCCGGCACGGCGCGGGCACCGTGGCGGTCGAGATCGCGGCAGCGAAGACCCACGGTGGGGCGGACGCCGTCCTGGTCACCGTTACCGACGAGGGCGACGGCATCGACGACGAGATCCGCTCCCGCATCTTCTCCCGATTCTGGCGGGGCGGGCACGCCGGCGGCAGCGGGCTCGGCCTCTACATCGTGAAGGGGATCGTCGAGGCCCACCACGGCAGCGTCGAGGTCGACGAGGCGCCCAGTGGGGGAGCGCGGTTCCGGGTGCTGCTGCCCGCCGGCGCCCCGCCGTACGCCGACCCCTCGGATTGAAGCGCCGGCCGCGACCGGCGCGGCGCGAAACCGGATCGGGTGGATCTGGGGGCGATCCCTACACTGCACGGCGTGTCCGGACCGAACCGGGACCCAGGGATCGCCGCCGGGCTGACGCCCGACGCGCTCGACTCGGCTGTCCGCGAGGCCGAGAAGGCCTTCGCCGAGTCGGGCGACCTCGACGCGCTGTCCCGGGCCAAGCCGGCGCACCTCGGTGACCGCTCGCCACTGCGGCTGGCCCGCCGGCAGATGGGCTCGCTGCCGGTCGCGGACCGCGCCGACGCGGGCCGCCGGCTCAACGAGGCACTGGCCACGGCACAGGCTGCGTACGACGCCAGACTGGCCGCGCTGGCCGCCGAGCGCGACGCCCGCGTGCTGGCCGACGAGGCCGTCGACGTCACGCTGCCGTGGGACCGCCGCCCGCGCGGTGCCCGACACCCGCTGACCACCCTGCAGGAGCGGATCGCCGACGTCTTCGTCGCGATGGGCTACGAAATCGGCGAGGGCCCCGAGGTCGAGGCGGAATGGTTCAACTTCGACGCGCTGA